>NZ_JAWOUH010000006.1:0-250514 GCF_033339295.1 Vibrio sp. 704
AAATTAATAACTTCAGCTAATGGACAGGATGTTGGTTATATTTTTGTTGGTTCCAGCGCGAAGTTTTTCTGGGGTTCGATTCTGGTGTTGAGTGGTATGTATCTGCTCTGATTCGTACTGTACAGACGAGAGAAGGTTCTGATGGTGGATATCACTCTGAGACAGGAAGTGTGACTCTGTAGTGACTACGTGAAGTGTTTCGGCTGACCTGATGGACCGGAGCTTACCGGGAGTAATTGCGGACCAGATATGGAAAGGACTGGAACGAAAAAAGGCTTACGGATTTCTCCATAAGCATTTTTTGTATCTTATATCTTTGGGTACAGTTTCGGTTGCGGTAACTCGTCACTAACCTCGTAATAGCTTTTCTTCTTCCCCTCTTCTTTAACTATTATCTGGCTTTCTATACGAGCAATAGAAACAAAATGTCTGCTCGTGATTTAAACCATTGACCCTCAGACAACTTCTGATAGGATGGACATACAAACGTATGGACGTCTAAAACAAAAAAATGGAGCTACAATGAAAAGTATTGGTCACTTAAAGAAACTAGCTTTGATTCTCACGGCAGTAGTCGGCTTAAGCGCTTGTGGAGAAAAAGATGACTCTGTCATTAAAGTGGGCGCGACAGTTGGGCCACATGCACAAGTAGTCGAGGCGGTAGCGAAGGAAGCAGCGAAGCAAGGTTTGAATGTCGAAGTCATTGAGTTTTCTGACTACGTGACACCTAATGCCGCTCTTAGCGATGGTAGCATCGATATTAATAGCTATCAGCACCAGCCATTTTTAGACAACTTCAACAGTAGCCATAACGCCCAATTAGTATCAATTGGTCAGTCCATTCTTATGCGTATGGGGCTTTATTCCAATAAGTATCGCTCACTGCAAGAGCTTCCAAACAATGCACGTATAGCGCTTCCAAATGACCCTACCAACGGTGGTCGTGGTCTGTTGCTACTCGCCGATGCAGGTTTAATTGAGCTGAAACAGGGTGTTGGCCATAAAGCCGCCCTAACTGATATCAAAAAAAACGCAAAATCATTTGAATTTGTCGAGGTAGATGCCGCTCAGCTACCAAGAACATTAGATGATGTGGACGCGGCTGCGATTACAATGAACTACGTAATGTCTTCTGGTTTAGATCCGAAGAAACAAAGTATCTATCTTGAAGCAAAAGACGCCCCATTAGCAGTCATGGTCATCGCCACTCGTGACGCAGACAAAAATAATGAAGCGTATAAAAAGTTCGTTTCTATTTATCAATCTCAAGCGATTCGTGATTACCTCGATCGCACTTTCAAAGGCACAATCGAAGCAGCTTTTTAATCAATAAAGCAGCGAATATTTTGCCCCACGAATCAGATAGAAAAGAGGCTAATGTTTTCTCATAGCCTCTTCTTTTCATTACTCACTAAATCGACTCATTGTCGACTTTCAGCCTCTAACTTCATTGCCAAATAAGCTTGGTCAGCAGAAACCAATTCAGGACGGTTAATCAACTTCCAGAGGAAGTATGGTGGGATTAAAAATACGATGAAGTAGAGAGATTCATGGAAGAAAACATCGGCTATCGTTTGCTGATGCTCCCAAAGTGCCGTCAGTGCGAAGAGCTCTAACATCACGCCTAATACGCCAAAGACGACAGAGACAACAATCGCTAAACCCAGTAGTTCTCTAACAAAATGCTTGTATGCCATGATACTAATTCCTTCTAGCAATAAGTCATACTAACTTACGCTCATAAGAAACAAGTGAGCTTGATTATTATCAAACTCACCTCATCACTGTTAAGAACTTAGTTTTATAAAAAAGTACTTGTATATAGCGTCATCGAAGACTGATTTCCCTATCACAGAGCATAGATACCTCTACAAATAGAAGGTGATGGAACGACCAACTATTGACTATATGAGCGCAACTTTAATCAGATAAGTAATATTGAACCGTCGATACCACTCGTACTTTCTTAATGTAAGGCGTGTTGCTGTCTCGGTCATAAATCGAGAACTGCCCTTGAGTTGCACGTTTGATCTTACCCAGTGAACTCTGTGAGTCTTTCGCAAATTTCTCAGCCACTTCACGCGCATTCTTAGTCGCTTCTTCGATCATGTCTGGCTTCACATCATTCAGCTTAGTAAAGCTGTACTCAACACGATTTGCATAAGGATCTTGGTTAAGCAAAACGCCTTGTTTTCCTAGCTCACCTATTTCATTGATTGCCGCTCGAACAACATCAACACTCTGGCTGTAAACCGTAACGGTTCGCGAGGCCAAATAACGATACTCAATGTCTTGCTCGCTCCCATATTGCTGTGCTTTTCTGTCAATGACCGCTGGGGAAGAAAGGGAAACGCTGGTTTCAGGAAGCCCTTTGGCACTTAGAAAGTCTAAAATCAAACGGGTTTGCTGGTCAATTTCATCAAACATGGCCCCCATATCATTACTCGCTAGAGTAAATTGAATCGGCCAAATCACCGTATCAGCAGGATACTCACGCTCCGACAAACCTTTTACTGTCACGACTCTTTCATAGGCTCGGTATTTCACCGCCGTCTGCTGCATAAAATAGCCAAGGATGCCAAGACCAAGTATCAAACTTAGCCCAATCCAAAGTGCTGCTTTATTGGAAACTCGTTCCATTATTTCCCCCTGATAAATATCAACTTAGCTTAATCTTTGTTCTAGATAAGATAGCCTATCTATTGTTTTAAGAGGGAGACATAACGCGAGTTTTGATTCATAGCACAGTGATATACCGTTTTCTTTAGTCAATAAAGCTTCATTGGTTTGTCACCAAAGGCTCATGCTTTTGCCTCTTAACTGTCATCTGTAATTTCTACTATCCAATCAGCAACTTGTACGCTGAGGTAAATATGGATAGTTCAACCCCTTTTCGTCTCCCTCGTAAAACGCCGTTTGGCATTGGTGAAAACGTTGCTGAATGGGCAACCGGTTTAAACCAACTTGATAAGTTCTACGCCCAACGCCCCGTTAATGCCGATACCAAAACTTTTCTCCGCTTCACGCTGGATATCTTAGGTATCGATTATCGCATTGCTCATGGTTCACTCGACTCAGTACCTAAACAAGGTGCTACCGTCATTGTGGCGAACCATCCGCTTGGTTGTGTGGAAGGCGTCATCTTGGCCGAACTCTTGTTGATGGTACGAGACGATATCCAAATTCTAGCCAATCAATACCTGAAAACCGTGCCGGAGTTAGATCAGCTCTTCATTGGTGTCGATGTGTTTGAAGGCAAAGACGCCGTCAAATCGAATATGAAGGCCCTCAGAGCGGCTAATAAACACCTAGCAAGTGGCGGCTTATTGCTTGTCTTTCCTGCCGGTGAAGTGTCCCAGTTAGTCGATGCCAAACAGCAACGCTTGGAAGACAAAGCGTGGAGTCGAAGCGTAAGTAGCCTGATCCGCAAAAACAAAGCAACGACAGTTCCAGTATTCATCAGTGGCCAGAACTCGAAACGCTTCTATATGGCAGGGAAAATCCATCCACTTTTGCGTACCCTACTGCTTGGTCGAGAGTTGCTAAACAAACATGCGCAAACCATTGATTTATCTTTTGGCCAAGTGATCAAATTCAAAGAGATCAACACACTTAACGATGATCAAGTGGTGAACTATTTGCGGCTCAACACTTACTTGCTCAATCGTGAAACCCATTCAGTGAAGCCTTCTTCTTCATCAGAAATGCTCTCTCCAATAGCAGCAGGGTTACCCGTAGGCGAATTGCTTGAAGAGCTGAACAACTTACCAAAAGAGTCCAAGCTGCTAACAAGTGGTGAGTTCGATGTTTACTGCACGGAGTCGCAGAGTATCCCTTCCCTACTGCATGAAATTGGTCGCCTACGTGAGCTCAATTTCCGACAAGTTGGCGAAGGGACTGGACTAGCAATAGACATTGACCATTTCGATCATGATTACCTGCATCTGTTTGTGTGGGACAGAGAGAACCAATGCTTGGTGGGCGCGTATCGTTTAGGTCTGGTTGATCAACTGATTGAAAAGCGCGGCGTAGCAGGTCTGTATTCACGAACGTTGTTTAACTATGACCAACGCTTTATCGACCAAATGGGTAAATCCATTGAGATGGGGCGCTCTGTGATTGCACAGCAATATCAAAAGAGCATGAGCGCGCTACTGCTGCTGTGGAAAGGCATCGCAACGTTCGTTCATCAAAACCCAGATTACACTCACCTATTTGGTCCGGTAAGCATTAGCAACGATTATAGCGATACTGCACGTCAATTACTGGCTCAATCAATGACACTGCACCACTACGACAACAATTGCGCAGAGTACGTCACACCTTCTAACCCACTTCCTGAGCACCACCGTGACTGGAACACCAGCATGCTCACTGCTCTGGGTGATTTACAGCTATTGTCACGTGTCATTGCCAGAATCGATGAAGGGAAAGGAGTGCCCGTTTTGCTGCGTCAGTACTTAAGCCTCAATGGCAAGCTGGTATGCTTCAACGTCGACCCTGCATTCAATAACGCTCTAGATGGATTGATTATGGTGGATTTGCGCGATGTTCAAGAAAAGACGTTGGCAAGGTATATGGGACGCGAGCAAGCTCATGACTACCTCGTCTATCATACTAATAGCAACGATGATTAAGAACAGTGATTAAGTAGAGAGTTGGGAATCACAAGAAGAACCGTGTGGCGACTCTCTTTATTTACCCTTTCATCAACTAATTAGGCGTGCTCCGTGAAGTGCGCCGAAAAGAATCTTATAGATACAATCTATCGAAAGATCTAGATAGCATTTATCTCACCAATTCCGTCACAAACTTTCACAAAATACAAAAACAGATCCAAGTCACACTTTAAATCCACCACAACTCAACACAAAACGTGACATTGATCATCACAAGTATTTAATTCGAATTTCAAAAAAAATTAAAAGTGATCAAAGTCACAAGGTATTTTAATTTTAAATTTGTCAGAAGGTCGGATTGATCACTAAGATTTTCATTGACAGATTTGAAAGTGGTTTTTTGTTATTAAGTTACAAGTTAATAAGTTGAACTTGGTCACTTAAAAACCGTTTCTCAGCCTAAGAAATGCGGGCGTAGATCACAAAAAACCCGTTGTCAGTTCCAATTGGAAAATGTGTGGTAAATTGATTGGGTACTAAGCAATCAAACAAACGGTTTTGGCGAACCGTTTACTACAACAAGATTCATCAGAACATCGAACGGGGAATTGTTATGATATCACCAGATGCCAAGATCAAGATACAAAATTTTGGTCGTTTTCTGTCAAACATGGTAATGCCAAACATCGGCGCGTTTATCGCGTGGGGCTTTATCACTGCTCTATTTATCCCAACGGGATGGCTACCAAACGAAACATTAGCCTCTATGGTTGGCCCAATGATTACCTACTTGCTGCCACTACTTATCGGTTACACCGGTGGTAAATTAGTTGGTGGCGATCGTGGTGCGGTAGTCGGTGCAATCACAACAATGGGTGTGATTGTCGGCACAGACATCCCAATGTTTATGGGGGCAATGATGGTCGGCCCAATGGGCGGCTGGGCTATCAAGAAATTCGATAACTACATCGATGGTAAAGTAAAAAGTGGCTTCGAGATGTTGGTTAACAACTTCTCTGCGGGCATCATCGGCATGCTATGTGCGATCCTTGCCTTCATCTTTATCGGTCCATTCGTAAAAATTCTTTCTGGTGGCTTGGCGGCTGGCGTTAACTTCCTAGTTTCTGCTCACCTACTACCACTGACTTCAATCTTCGTTGAACCTGCGAAGATCCTGTTCCTAAACAATGCGATCAACCACGGTATTTTCTCTCCACTGGGTATCCAACAAGCGTCTGAAACAGGTCAATCGATCTTCTTCCTAATCGAAGCAAACCCAGGTCCTGGTCTAGGTATCCTGCTAGCTTACATGGTGTTTGGTAAAGGTACGGCTCGTCAAACGGCAGGTGGTGCATCAATCATCCACTTCTTCGGCGGTATCCACGAGATTTACTTCCCATACATCCTAATGAACCCTCGCCTAATCCTTGCGGCTATCGCAGGTGGTATGACTGGCGTATTCGTTCTAACTATCTTTAACGCAGGTATCGTTTCTCCAGCATCACCAGGTTCAATCTTTGCAATCTTGTTGATGACTCAGAAAGGCTCAATCGTTGGTGTTCTAGCGTCTATCGCAGCAGCAACAGGCGTGTCATTCGCCGTAGCAGCACTGCTAATGAAGACTCAAACGTCAACAGAAGAAGACGGTGATGAAGCAGCACTAGAGAAAGCAACATCACAAATGAAAGACATGAAATCTGCATCTAAAAACGATGCGGTGGTAAACAGCCAAAGCAAAGGTGACGTAGACCTAGCGACAGTACAAAGCATCATTGTCGCTTGTGATGCGGGCATGGGCTCGAGTGCAATGGGCGCGAGCATGCTACGCAAAAAGGTTCAAGACGCAGGTCTGAACATCCACGTAACCAACCTTGCCATTAACAGCTTACCAGAGAGTGCAGATATCGTGATTACTCATAAAGACTTAACGGATCGTGCACGTAAGCATGCTCCAAACGCACACCACATTTCATTGACTAACTTCCTAGACAGCGAAATGTACAACCAGCTAGTCACCAAACTACTAGCCGCACAAAACCAATCCGCAGCCAATGACGACCAAATGGTAAAAGTGTCGCTCGTGGCAGCAAACGACGACAACTTCGAGCCACAGCAAACGTCGGTGTTCCAAATCCAGCGTGAGAACATTCACCTAGGTTTGAAAGCTGCCAACAAAGAAGAAGCGATTCGCTTCGCGGGCAACAAGTTGGTCGAACTTGGCTACGCAGAACCAGAATACGTAGACGCGATGTTTGAGCGTGAAGCATTGGTTCCAACTTACCTAGGCGAATCTATCGCAGTGCCTCACGGCACGGTAGAAGCGAAAGACCGCGTGAAGAAAACCGGCATTGTAATCTGCCAATACCCATCGGGTATCCAATTTACTGAAGACGACGATGATGTAGCGAAACTGGTTATCGGCATTGCCGCTAAGAACGATGAGCACATCCAGGTGATTACCACCATTACGAACGCGCTCGATGAGCCGGAGGCAATTGAGAAGCTAACCAGCACCAACGATGTGGAAGAGATTCTGAACATCCTTGGCGGTCAACAAGCGGCTTAATTACCCCTTTAATTTGCTCCTGAGGCAAATGAGGTCAGCTGTCACCCCCTATGCGGTTGGCCTCCCCCTAGTTTCGTAAGTCAACATTTTAGACATTGGTAGGTAAGAATTATGAAAAACGCAGTTCATTTTGGCGCAGGTAACATTGGTCGTGGCTTCATCGGAAAACTCTTAGCAGATGCAGAAGTCGAGGTCACATTTGCAGACGTTGACGCTCCACTCGTCGACCAACTGAGTCACAAGCAAGAATACAAAGTAAAAGTGGTCGGTACTGAGTGCCAAATCGACACAGTAACTCACGTCACCGCGGTAAACTCAGCCAGTGAAGATGTCATCGACCGCATTGTAAAAACCGACTTGGTAACAACAGCGGTTGGCCCTAACGTACTGGACATCATTGCAAAAACCATCGCTACCGGCATTGCTAAACGCTTTGCAGCAGGTAACGATAAACCATTGAACATCATCGCGTGCGAAAACATGGTTCGTGGCACGACTCACCTAAAAGGTGAAGTGTACAAACATTTGGATGAATCATTACACGCGAAAGCAGACGAGCTAGTTGGCTTCGTCGACTCCGCAGTGGACCGCATCGTACCACCAGCAGAAGCGGCGAACGATGACCCACTAGAAGTCACTGTAGAGAGTTTTAGCGAATGGATTGTGGATGAGCAGCAATTCAAGGGCGAAATCCCTGACATAGCTGGCATGGAAAGAACCAACAACCTAATGGCATTCGTAGAACGCAAGCTATTCACTCTCAATACAGGCCACTGCATTACCGCTTACCTAGGTTGCTTGAAAGGCCATCGCACCATTCGTGAAGCAATTGAAGACCCAAGCATTCACGCTGAAGTAAAACAGGCGATGCAAGAGAGTGGTGAAGTGCTGATCAAACGCTACGGCTTCGACCGTGACATGCACAACGCCTACATCGAGAAGATTTTAGGACGCTTTGCCAACCCATACTTAGTGGATGAGGTGGATCGCGTAGGTCGTCAACCAATTAGAAAATTGGGTGCAAACGATAGATTAGTGAAGCCTTTACTCGGTACAATTGAGTATAGCACTGAAAATAAAACACTTTTGAAAGGCATTGCCGCTGCGTTGAAGTACACTAACGACACCGACCCACAAGCAGTAGAACTGCAAACCTCATTAAAAGAAGTGGGTGTGAAGAAGACGCTAGCGACATACACAGGTCTTGCAGAAGACAGTGATGAAGTGGCTCAAATCGAGACACTTTACAACCAACTTTGATTTACCTAGGGGAGCTTGGCTCCCCTTCTATGTCCTTCTCTGCTTGAAGAGTTGGGATAGCTAATAATTAGAAATGTATTCAGTATATGGCAGATAACATCAACGAAACCGAGATCATTGAGCGATTAAACAGCGCACCATCGGTACGAGGCTTTTTCATTGCAGCAGTCGACGTTTTTAACGATTCGATCGACGGGTTGGTGCAAAGAATCTTTCGTAAAGATAACTTCGCTGTTCAATCGGTTGTCGGTCCGCTGCTACAAGACTCTGGACCGCTGGGCGATCTATCTGTTCGTTTGAAGTTATTGTTTGGCTTGGGAGTGCTCCCCGATGACATTTACCACGACATCGAAGACATCATCAAACTCAAAAACCAACTCAATAGTGACGCTTCAGATTACGAATTCACTGACCCGAATATTCTAGAACCAATTAAGAAACTGCACTTGGTGAAGAAAATGGGCATGGTGCAACTGGAAGTCAGCGAACCAGATGACGACATCGACCTTGAGTTTTATCAGCTACAGCTGCAACGTCAACAACAAATCATTAAGTCAGGGCTCTCACTTGCCATTGTCGAGATTTGCAATGAGCTCGGCAAAGACAGCCCTTTTTAATCGAAAAACTGGCAAGGAAGCCTCCTCAACTCGCCCCTCTTTTTGCACATTCTTCTATACAACGTGCGTGAAAGCCATCACAGTCCATATTCCGATGTCTCTGTAACATCAGACCAATCTATCGCTAGTATTGAAACGGGATCGCATGCTTTCAATCGAAGACACTAAAACTAAGTGGGAGTTTTTCCAGAAACACCACTGGGTATCTCCAGAATTTTCCCGCACTCCCGTCCTCGAGTCGTGGGAGCGTTGCATAAAGCAATGCAGCCCTTACACCTGGTCAAAGCCACATATTGCCTCTGGATTTACCTTCTCATCTCTGATGAAACGCAACGAGCACCTCATCGAATGCGCCACGACCGTACTTGAAGACACTTACGACATGCTAGGGGACGAAGACCTGCTATTGATGGTAACCGATGGCAACGGCTGTATTCTCTCCACCGTCGGGCACGACTCTATGCGACAAGAGATGCAAACGCTCGGCATAAAACAAGGCTGTTTTCTCTCCGAAGGAAAGATAGGCACAAATGCAGTCAATCTCTGTATCAATACTCATATCCCGTGTGAAGTTTTTGCTGCCGAACATTTCAATCGCCACTTGCACTCTTATGCCTCTGTAGCTGCGCCTGTTTTTGACCAATTTGGAAAATTACGCGGTACAACATGCCTTTTCAGAAAAGCGGAAAGCTATAAGAAAGAAGACTTAGTCATCATCGCGTCGAGCGCGAAAGAAGTCAGCTTGCAAATCCACATTCAGTCGGAACAAGAAAACATGAACCGCCTCACTTGTGCGCATAACGCAACGTTAGAGTGCATGGATGACGGCCTTCTAGCGTGGGATGAAGAAAATCGCATCACCATGGTAAATCACCAGTCCGAGCGTTTGTTAAACATTGAAGCCAGTCAGGTCTTGGATAAAGAAGTCTTTTCTGTTTTGCGCTTCCCACCGAATGTCCTTACTAGTATTGAGTCAGGTGCGAGCATAAACCGTAAACTCACAACGGTAGAGGTTCGTGGCGAGTTTGTTGAGGCGATCATCACCTTGCGTCCACTCAACGACGGCACACACTTATTGTTCTTGCACCCTATCGATAAAATTCGCGAACTTGCTCAACAACAAATAGGTGGCAGTGCGCGCTATACGTTCAGCACTTTGCCCGTCATTTCACGAAAAATGAAGCATGTCATTACCGTGGCAAAACGGGCCATAAAGTCAAAATCACCGATTCTAATTACAGGTGAAGAAGGCGTAGGAAAAGCCACTCTCGCCATGGCGATTCATAACGAAAGCGCCTACAAAGAAGGACCATTCATTACGCTCAACTGCCGCTCCATCAATACAGAGCAACTGGTCAAAGAAACCCTGGGGTACGACGAAGGGCAAGGCATGCCTTCAAAGTTTGAGCTCGCCCATGGCGGTACGCTCTTTTTAGAAAAGGTGGAATATCTGTCGCCCGATTTACAAGCCGTGCTACTTAAGTTGTTAAAAACTGGGCTCGTCAGCCGCAGCGACAGTTTGCGATTGATCCCCGTAGACTTTCAACTTATTACCAGCACCGCTTCAGAGATCAGCGAGTATGTCACTCAGCGCTCATTTGGTCGGCAACTTTATTATGAAATCTCCTCGAACGAGCTGCATATTCCGCCACTACGAAAGCGTAAAGAAGACATTGAATTTCTCGTCCAGCAGCTTATCAGCCATTATGAACGCCGCCACAATGTGACGATCTCGATAGAGCCAGTCGCACTGGAAGCGTTGATGAATTTTCGTTGGTCAGGCAACAACTCTGAATTAAGAAACCGAACTGAGCGAATTTTGCTTAACCGCAGTTCCAACTTAATCAAGCTGAACGATATTCCTGAAGACATTAAACTGAATTCTTGCCATACCGCAGAAAATACGCCAGTAATCACGTTAGAAGAAGCCGAGAGAAGAGCGATTGTTCAGGCTTGGAATCAGTGTGATGGCAAAATGCATGATATGGCGAAAGCATTGCAAATTGGCCGCACGACCTTATGGAGAAAAATTAATAAGTTTGGGCTGCAGGAGCAAATGAAGCTGTATTAAGTCGTGAATTGGCGTTCCTATAACAAAAGTAAAACCGGCGTAAGCACGCCGGTACAGGTGTACTAACGATAAGGTATCGAGTAAACATCGACAGACAACTGACGAATCTGCGCTTTTAGTCCCGGTAGCATGCTCGAACTGGCGCTGAATTTTCGCAACCCCACGCGGAGCAATGTTTCTGTGGCATTTGGATCGCCAGCCATCTCACCACACATACTAACCGGTATGCCCGCGCGATCGCCTGCTGCACACGTGAGCTCAATGGCTTTTAGTACCGATGGTTCAAAGTAGTTCACCAATTCAGCAACAGCAGCGTTACCTCGATCGGCGGCCATAACATATTGAGTCAAATCATTGGTGCCGATAGAGAAAAAGTCGACTTCTTGGGCTAACGCATCAGCATTTAACACCGCGGCTGGTACCTCAATCATAATACCAACGGGCAAATGAGTCGCATCCAAGCCGAGTTGGTTTGCTTGATGCGCCAACAGCACTTTTACTTTTCTCACTTCTTCAACCTGAGCCACCATCGGTATCATCAATTGAATATTCGGTTGCTCGTGAAAGGCTCTCAGAATGGCTCGAAGTTGAGCGGTAAACAATGACTCATGTTGAAGGCACAACCGCACCCCTCTCAAACCTAAAAATGGATTATCTTCTGCTGGCATAGGATAAGCGGCTAAAGGCTTATCACCGCCAACATCTAGACTACGAATCGTAAGTGGCTTATCACCAAGTGCGGCTGCAATATCACGATACACTTGGTATTGCGCTTCCTCAGTCGGCAACTCATCACTGTTTTGAAATAGAAACTCAGTCCGAAATAGACCAACGCCCTCAGCTCCTGATGTTAGTGCATCATCAATATCTTTCGGTCCACCAATATTGGCGAGTACTGGAATATGGACACCATCACAGGTGACTGCGGCTTGCTGAGCACTCGCTAATGCACGTTGTCGGATGCTTTGCCACTCAATTTGCTGAGCTTCTAATTCCTGCAGTACGGCATCTGAAGGAGAGAACCATAAATGCCCTCGGAAGCCATCAATAGTCACCACTTGACCAGCACGCACAGCATCAAGGCAGCCCTGAGCTTTAACGATGGCAGGAATCCCCATCGCACGAGCAAGAATCGCACTGTGAGAGGTTTTCCCTCCCTCACTCAAACAGATACCAAGCACTTTCGATTTATCAAGCCCGGCCACATCAGAAGGCATCAGGTCGCGGGCCAACAAAATACTCGGTTCCTGAATGTCGATGGCATTAGGCGTTACGCCTGTCATTTCGACCATAACTTGGCGTGCTATATCATGCACATCTGCTTCGCGTTCCCGCATGTACTGACTTTCTGCCTGGCGAAACTCTTCGGCCAACGTTTGCAGTGATTCTACCCAAGCTTGCTCGGCTATCATGCCCGTTTGAATTCGCGACTCGACCGATGCCCATAATTCTGGGTCACTGAGCATCATGCTATGAGCAGCAAATATTTCCCCTTTCGGCTGCTTCGCTTGCTCCTGCAAATGTTGAACAACCACGCCTATCGCACGCTTAACCCGTTCAATTTCATCTTGTTCACTTTGGAAATCACGTTCAGGCACTGCTGGCATTTCATGAGTAAAAAGGACAGCAGGAGCAGTAGCGATACCGTCATTGACTCGAATACCAACAACAGCACCTTCAATCTGATTTGAGGCCATGCCATCGAGCAGAGTATCTGAACTTTCTTCAGGTTCGATAATGCCTTGCTCAACCGCCTCTTTTTCTCCGAAGTGCTCATAAGCTAAGGCTTCAAATGCCTTGATTGCTTCACTGGATTGAGAGCCGAGTGCGCACAGCGTGATCGTCTCTTGGCTACGAACGCCAAGTTTCGCAATGCTGTTTAAGCTTTTCGCGTTCACACGGCGCTCGCCTTTTTTCAACCATAATTGGCAGTCAAAAGGCGCGAGTGCACCAACAATGGCCGCAGCGGGACGAGCATGTAATCCATGCGGATTTTGCACTACCCAATCAAATGTCCATTCTTGCTCAAAGTTCTCTGATACTGGCGCTATCTCAGCGGATGTTAGTGGCTGATCACCAAGGTGCTCTTGTTTTACGCTTAACGCATTCTGTGCCTCTTCGACTACCGTCGATAAAGGCAGTCCGGCGGCGGCAGCCACCGACGCCGCCATGGTTCCTTCAACAATAGGTGCCGAGATAAGGGTGACATTTTCCCTCACATGCTCATCAATCAGGTCCAGAGCCATTTCCGTGCTAAGCAACGCGCTGCCAAGATCCATCAACACAACAACCCCTTGTTGATCTTGTACCTGCTCAATCGCTTCCATCACGGCAATGGCATCGGTTCCGATCGGGTTCTCTGGATCATCAATCCCAGCAGCAATCGCAAGCTTGGCTTTGCCTTGCGTCATTTGGGTGGCAAGTTCTGCCACCCCTTCGGCAAGTCGACGACTATGAGATACAACTACAATTCCCACCATCTTAATTACCTGCTATTGCCTGCTGTAGTGCTTTAATCATTAACAAAGAAGAGGTTGCACCGGGATCTTGGTGACCAATACTGCGTTCACCTAAATAGCTTGCTCGCCCTTTTTTCGCCAACATTTCAATCGTGGCAACCGCGTTCGTTTCTGCTAGCTCAACCATTTCATTAAGTAAGTGATCGGCGCTCATGCCATTTTCTAACGACGCCTTCACGCTAACTAAAACGGGTAACCAAACATCACACATGGTTTTATCACCCAGTTCCGCTTTACCACGAGACACCACGCCATCCACACCGCTTTTTAGTGCATCGACCAACTCTTCAAACGTTAGTTGCTCTCGGGTTCCGACAGCGGCAGCCGTGCGAATAAACAGCGTGCCATACAGCGGGCCACTTGCCCCACCAACACTAGAAAGTAAGGTCATGCCCGTATTCTTGAGAATGCTGCCGATATTTTGGTCCGCAAATTGCGGCAGTTTTTCAGCAACTTTTTTAAAGCCACGGTTCATATTGAGACCATGGTCTGCGTCACCAATATCACGATCAAGGTCGGTCAGAAAATCTTGATTCTCTTGATACGTTTTTGCACATAACTCTAGCCAGTGAACGATATGTTGTTTTTCAATTTGCATGTTTGCTCCCCGCTCCCCCCTCTTACCACTTGATCGCGGCCGTATCGACAGGAGCATCGAACAGCTCCAACATCTCTTTATCTGCCTTCAGCAACGTAATCGAAACGCCTTCCATATCGAGTGACGTACAGAAGTTACCAACCATATTACGCACGATACGGAACCCTGCTTGCTCGCAGTTATGAGCCAGACGGCGGTACACTCCGTAAAGCTCTGAAGTTGGCGTACCGCCCATACCATTCACCATCACGATGTAGTCGTGTTCAGCGGCGAAAGGCTCAATGCTGGATTCCACTTCATCCCATTCACCTTCGTCACGATTCCAAATACGCAATGTGCGCTGATAAGGTGTGTTTTCAGCAACTTCAGCAAACATTTCATCCACTAACGTATCGACATCGGTGTATTTCACTCGCTTGATACCTGGTTCACCATGGATACCAACACCAAACTCCACTTCATCATCTTCCAGAACAAAAGATGGTTTACCTGCTGCGGGTACAACACAAGCATTAAGCGCCACGCCAAATGAACGACAGTGATTATTAACGCGACGAGCCAGTGCTTCACATTGCTCCAACGAATAACCTTTGCTCGCGGCAGCCCCAACTAACTTTTCAACCAATACCGTTCCAGCTACGCCACGGCGACCAGCGGTATACAGGCTGTCTTTGACTGCAACATCGTCATCCACCAACACCGACCCAACTTTGATGCCATCGGTATGAAGCAGCTCCACAGCCGTTTCAAAGTTCAACACGTCTCCGGTGTAGTTTTTAATGATAAATAGCACGCCTTCACCAGTATTCACTTGGTTGCCACATTCGTACATTTGATCTGGCGTTGGTGAAGTAAATACCTCTCCAGGGCAGGCGCCTGTCAGCATGCCTTTACCAATAAAACCTGCGTGCAAAGGTTCATGACCACAGCCACCACCAGAAACCAGTGCCACTTGCCCCGGTGTTTCCTCGTGCCACATGTAACGAGGTTCGTAGTTCGCTTTTAGCTCTGGGCGAGATAAAGCCAGACCTTCCATTTGCTGCAATACAACATCATCAACTTGGTTAATTAACTTTTTCATCGTTCTATCTCATTCCATTTATATTTTTATGTAGGGTATGAATTCATCTTAAACAGAGAAAATGCGTGCTCAACAAAAATCAATCCGTTTCATATTGAAACAAAAACTTCGGCATTATTGTTTCAATATGAAACGAAAAACGACAAATTTTCCTGAATAGTGATCGTCGCCATAAAGCATGCTGATTCTTATTACTTCTGGCAGTCGGTTTGACACAGAGGTCATAAAAGCATGGAACAAAACCAGAGATATCCTTCACCACTTACCACACCAAACCTAATATAAACCTTATCCCTACAATGGATATTCATTGCAGTCCAAAACACACATAAAAAAGGTTAAAGGTTTGAATTATGGACAAAATTATTATCAGCCCAAGCAAATACGTCCAAGGTGAACAAGTACTTACATCTATCGCTCACTATGTGAAAACATTGGGTGAACGTCCGTTAGTAATTGCCGATGAGTTCGTGACTAACCTGGTTGGTGATGACGTCAAACAAAGTTTTGCTGACGAAAAGCTTCCACTCGCTATGAACATTTTTGGTGGCGAATGTTCACGCGTTGAGATTGAACGCATCACGGACATTTGTGCCACTCAGAAACACGATGTCATTGTCGGTATTGGTGGTGGTAAAACGTTAGATACAGCAAAGGCTGTTGCGTTTTACACAAAAATTCCTGTCGTGGTGGTTCCTACGATTGCCTCGACTGATGCGCCAACCTCAGCGCTTGCGGTGATATACACACCTGAAGGTGAATTTGCAGAATATTTGATGATCCCTAAAAACCCAGACATGGTCATCATGGATACGTCAGTCATCGCCAAAGCCCCTGTTCGCTTACTTGTATCGGGGATGGGCGACGCGCTTTCCACCTACTTTGAAGCTCGTGCCAACATGACTTCTGGTAAGGCAACAATGGCTGGTGGGTTAGCGACGCGTTCAGCACAAGCGCTTGCGAAACTTTGCTATGAAACCTTGCTTGAAGATGGTGTAAAAGCAAAAGCTGCAGTAGAAAATGGTGTGAGCACCAAAGCGGTAGAAAACATTATTGAAGCCAATACATACCTTAGCGGTATCGGTTTTGAAAGCAGTGGTCTAGCGGGTGCTCACGCTATTCATAACGGCCTAACTAAGCTTGAAGAGTGTCATCATCTCTATCATGGTGAGAAAGTCGCGTTCGGCACACTAGTTCAGCTGGTACTAGAAAACGCAGCGATGGAAGAGATTAATACGGTTCTTGCATTCTGCCGCTCTGTAGGTCTACCAACCAACTTATTTGATATGGGCGTTAAAGAGCTTAACCACGCTAAGTTGCGCGAGGTCGCCGAAGCCTCAACGGCCGAGGGAGAAACCATCCACAATATGCCATTCCCAGTGACGGCAGAAAATGTCTACTCTGCAATTCTAACCGCTCACCAGTTGGGTCAATAACTCACAAACCTTAAAATGGGTTTAAATAAAAAAGCGGCACATACTCTCGCATGTGCCGCTCAGGATTTTTGCTGTTAAGCGTAATTACTCAACCGTTACCGCTTTCGCTAGGTTACGTGGTTGGTCTACGTCCGTACCTTTGATCAGTGCTACGTAGTAAGACAGCAACTGCATTGGGATGGTGTAGTAGATCGCCGCCGTGATTTCACTAACGTGAGGCATAGTGATGATCTTCATTGTCTCATCGCCTTCGAAGCCTGCGTCTGCATCTGCGAATACGTATAGAAGGCCGCCACGCGCACGCACTTCTTCAACGTTTGATTTTAGCTTTTCAAGTAGGTCGTTGCTTGGTGCAACCACAACAACAGGCATGTCAGCATCAATTAGAGCCAGAGGACCGTGTTTCAGTTCACCCGCCGCGTACGCTTCTGCGTGGATGTACGAGATCTCTTTCAGTTTTAGAGACGCTTCCATCGCGATTGGGTAGAACTCGCCACGGCCTAGGAACAATGTGTGGTGCTTGTCTGCAAAATCCGTTGCAAGTGCTTCAATTTCTTTCTCGAAAGAAAGTGCCGCGTTGATTTGCTTAGGAAGTGCGTGTAGCGCTTCAACAATCTCTTTTTCTTTCTCTTTGCTGATGCGACCTTGCTCTTTACCCAGTGCTGTTACCAGCATAAGTAGTGCAGAAAGCTGAGTCGTGAACGCTTTGGTTGAAGCCACACCGATTTCAACACCAGCGCGAGTCATGAACGCAAAATCTGATTCACGAACCAGAGAAGAGCCTGCTACGTTACAAATGGTCATCGCCGCCATGTAACCTTTCTCTTTTGCTAGGCGAAGTGCTGCTAACGTATCTGCAGTTTCACCAGACTGAGACAACGTAATAAGAAGGCTGTTTGGACGAGTCACAAACTTGCGGTAACGGAATTCAGACGCAATTTCTACATCACAGCTAACGCCTGCAATGTCTTCAAACCAGTAACGTGCCGTCATACCTGCGTTGTAAGACGTACCACACGCCACGATTTGTACGTGTTCTACTTTGCTTAGAATGTCTGCCGCGTGCACACCGATCGCGTCTGTCACAACAGAATCTGACGTGATACGACCTTCCATTGTGTTGATCAACGCTTTAGGTTGCTCATAGATTTCTTTTTGCATGAAGTGACGGTATTGGCCTTTATCACCTGCATCATGCTCTGCATTAGATTCAACAATTTCACGCTCAACTGGCTCACCCGTTGCATCAAACACAGTGACTTCACGGCGAGTAATTTCTGCTACGTCCCCTTCTTCTAGGTACATGAAACGGCGCGTAACGTTAAGTAATGCAAGTTGGTCAGACGCTAGGAAGTTTTCACCTACACCAAAACCGATCACGATCGGGCTGCCTGAACGTGCTACTACGATGCGAGATGGGTCTTTGCGATCCAACGCTACCGTGCCGTATGCGCCTTCAAGTTGTTTTGCTGTTTTTTGTACCGCTTCTAATAGCGTTTCTGAAGTACGAAGTTCCCACTCAACCATGTGTGCGATAACTTCTGTATCCGTTTGCGATTCAAACACGTAGCCACGAGATTGAAGCAGCTCACGCAGCTCTTCATGGTTTTCGATGATGCCGTTATGGACCACTGCGATATCACCAGACATGTGTGGGTGAGCATTGATTTCAGAAGGTTCACCGTGCGTCGCCCAACGAGTGTGCGCAATACCAGTTCCGCCGATCACTTTTGCTTCTTCTACTGCATCAGCCAATTCTTGTACTTTACCCAAGCGACGAACGCGCGTTAGGTTTGATTCGCCATCAACAACCGCAACGCCAGCAGAGTCGTAACCGCGGTACTCTAAGCGGCGTAGACCTTCAACCAAAATTTCTGCAACATCTCGTTGTGCTACTGCACCTACGATTCCACACATGTGTTTATCTCCGTTTGTAGTTTTGTTCTTCCCTAGCCATGATTTCAAATAGAGGCAGCAAGCAAAGGCCTTTATCCAGAGGGAAGTAAAATATGAAACTGATTACATTATTAGGCGCAAATGACTTTCACGCCATGTTGTTCAATCTGTACTTTATGCTCTGCTTGGATATCTGCATCGGTCACCAACACATCAACTTGATGCCAAGCGAGCTCTAAGTTTGGGATCTTACGGCCGATTTTTTCGGACTCGATCATTACGATCACTTCACGTGACGCTTCTGCCATTACCTTACTTAAGCCAACCAACTCATTAAATGTCGTGGTTCCACGCTCGAGATCGATGCCATCCGCACCGATGAATAGTTGGTCAAAGTCGTAAGCTCGTAATACAGATTCGGCCACTTTGCCTTGAAAGGACTCTGAGTGCGTATCCCAAGTACCGCCAGTCATCAGCAGTGTCGGTTCGCTCTCTAATTCATTTAGGGCGTTAGCAACATGCAACGAGTTGGTCATGACCACTAAGCCACGTTTGTCATTCAACTGTTGAATCAGCGCGGCAGTCGTGCTGCCACTGTCGATCACGATGCGATTATGATCGCGAATCAATGATGCTGCTGCTTTTGCTAAGCTTAACTTTCGAGTCGAAACATTAGCGCCCAATTCTTCGTGAATGACTTCCTTTGGGATAGCAATCGCACCGCCATAGCGGCGTAGAAGTTGGCCGTTTTTCTCTAAAGAAGCTAAATCCTTTCTAATCGTGACCTCTGAGGTTTCGAATTTCTGAGCAAGTTCATCAACGCTGACTTCTCCTAGTTCAGAAACCAAGTTAGAAATGGCGTGTCTTCTTAATTGAGTGTTTCGTTTCGACATTTAAGTTTTTATTTTAAGTTTCGATGTGAAACTTATTATAGTCAAACCGAAACTTTCAAGTCCATTTATTTCGATCCAAAAAATTAATATTTCTCGATAAAACCTTGTCCTAAGACAATTCTTAAACAGTGATATTGGATTCATTCAGTGGTAGAATTCGCCACCGAAAAGAAAAAAAATTACAGAATTGAAGGCTATTTTTTTGCAACTTTCTGCATATAAAGTGGGATTAGTCACAAAAAGGTAACCAAAATCGCCGATCTTTTAGTCATAAAATGACTAAACTTGGTGAAAGACTTTCAGAATCTGAAGTTCTAATAATGAGACGAAAAATCGGTGGGTGACAGGTACTAAATGTCATCAAAAACGTCCTGACTTCAGAGTAAATAACCGACTTTCAAATTGTAACTATACTTACCGGAGAGTATCTTCCATGAAAAAGACCAAAATCGTATGTACGATTGGCCCTAAAACAGAATCTGTAGAGAAGCTAACTGAACTAGTTAACGCAGGCATGAACGTAATGCGCCTTAACTTCTCTCACGGTGACTACGAAGAACACGGCACTCGTATCGCGAACTTCCGTAAAGTAATGGAAGCTACTGGCAAACCACTAGCAATTCTTCTAGATACTAAAGGTCCAGAAATCCGCACTATCAAGCTAGAAGGCGGTAACGATGTTGATCTAGTAGCAGGTCAAGAATTCACTTTCACAACTGACACTTCAGTTGTAGGTAACAAAGATAAAGTTGCAGTAACTTACGCTGGTTTCGCAGCAGACCTAAACGTAGGTAACACTATCCTAGTAGACGACGGTCTAATCGAGATGGAAGTTATCTCTAAGACTGAAACTGAAGTTAAATGTAAAGTTCTTAACAACGGTGCACTGGGCGAAAACAAAGGTGTTAACCTTCCTGGCGTTTCTGTAAACCTACCTGCACTATCTGAAAAAGATAAGAACGACCTTAAATTTGGTTGTGAGCAAGGCGTTGACTTCGTAGCAGCTTCTTTCATCCGTAAAGCGTCTGACGTTCAAGAAATCCGTGAAGTACTTGCTGCAAACGGCGGCGAGAACATCCACATCATCTCTAAGATCGAAAACCAAGAAGGTGTTGATAACTTCGACGAGATCCTAGAGCTTTCTGACGGCATCATGGTTGCACGTGGTGACCTAGGTGTTGAAATCCCAGCTGAAGAAGTAATCTTCGCTCAGAAAATGATGATCGAGAAGTGTAACCGTGCACGTAAGATGGTTATCACTGCAACTCAAATGCTTGATTCTATGATCAACAACCCACGTCCTACTCGTGCGGAAGCAGGCGACGTTGCTAACGCGGTAATGGACGGTACTGACGCAGTAATGCTTTCTGGTGAAACGGCGAAAGGTAAATACCCTGTTGAAGCGGTAACTATCATGGCTCAAATCGCGAACCGTACTGACTCAGCGCTAAAAGCTGAACTAGGTTCTCGTCTAGACAGCCCACGCCTACGCATCACTGAAGCAGTATGTAAAGGTGCAGTAGACACAGCTGAGAAACTAGCTGCTCCACTTATCGTTGTTGCAACTGAAGGCGGTAAGTCTGCACGTTCAGTACGTAAGTACTTCCCAACTGCAAACATTCTAGCGCTAACAACTAACAAGAAAACTGCTGCACAGCTAGTTCTAACTAAAGGTGTTACTCCTGTAGTTGTTGATTCAATCGAAAGCACTGACGCATTCTACGTAGCGGGTAAAGAACTTGCTCTAGAATCAGGTCTAGGTAACAAAGGCGATATCGTTGTTATGGTTTCTGGCGCTCTAGTTGCTTCAGGTACTACGAACACAGCTTCTGTACACGTACTATAAGACTGAACTTTTAACACTTCAGTTTCTTGAGAAGGAGGGCTTATGCCCTCCTTTTTTATATTTTATATGGCTTTCTTGCTCTCATAATAGGCTAATTGTATTATTCACCTCTATCAGAATTTCGTACTGTTTAATTTTATCGTCACGATTAAAGTTTCTTCTATGAGGTGTATGTGTCTAGTCCCACTCTTACCGACAAAGTATTAAGAATGCTCCGTCAGGATATTCTCGATGGCGAGCTTAAACCAGGTCAAAAACTCGTGGTTGCCGAACTCAAAGAGAAGTACAACTTAGGAGCGTCACCCATTCGAGAAGCATTGGTGCAATTATCTTGGAGCAAATACGTCAAACTCGAGCCGCAAAAAGGCTGCTGGGTTGCACCTGTATGTAAAGATGAGTTACATGACTTGTACGAAAGCCTGCAAATGGTCTCCGCATGCTTACTCAGTAAGGCAATTATGATTGGCGATGAAAAATGGGAACTGGATGTACTAACTGCTTATCACAAGTTATCCCGAGTAAAACCTGGCGAAAGCTTTTGCTGGAGGGAATGGGAAGAGCGCCAAAATCAGTTTCTTACTGCGCTGTTTGAAGGTGCTGGCTCTGTCAATATGTTTGGGTTTTTCCGCGATCTACTCACGCAAATTAAACGCTACCAATACTTCGCGATGCAGATTTTAGGCACAGGGAACCCTGGGCACTGTAATCTCGATGAGCAAGAAATACTGATGAAGGCATCGCTAGACAAAAAGAGTCAGGATGCTTTAGGTTATCTAGAGCGTTATTTGAGACAGTCAATACAGTGTATCGAAGCCGCCATCGACAACCAATGTCGCATACTGGCTAGCGAATAACGCTGAGACTAAAAAGCGGGGGTCTATCCCCGTTTTTTCGTTTTTGTAAAAGCACTAAGCAATATCATCATAACTATGACATAGCGATACGCAGTTACGCCCTGCACTTTTTGACTCATACAAAGCAATATCAGCACATTTATACGTTCTTGTACGATCAGAGGTTAAATCACTATACCCAGCACTGACAGTAATGCCTCTATCACTACGCATTTGAACCGCGACACGTAGCCTGTTCAATACAATTTCAGCCTCTTCTAGTGTTGTATGCGGCATAATCACTGCAAATTCCTCACCACCGACACGAGATACAAAGTCTGTGCTGCGGACTTCTTCTAGGAGGGTTTCTGCGACACTACAAATCACCTTGTCTCCTTCGTCGTGGCCAAGCTCGTCATTAATACGTTTAAAGTGGTCAATATCAAACAACGCCAAACAAGCAGGAGGGCTATCAGGATAGCGTTCAATAATCCCCGCATATTGCGCCAATTGCTCTTCAAATTTTCGGCGGTTCCACAACCCCGTCAAGCCATCTTTTTCGCTTAGGTTTCGTAATTTTTCTTCTAACTCTTTTTGCCCAGAGATATCCACCAGCGACGTAATGTAATAACTCACTTTACCTGACTTGGTTAAATTCGCCTGAATACGCATTATTGCAGTAAAGACTTGATTAAACTTAGTTCGACAACGAATCTCCCCTTCCCATACGTGTTCACTCTTCAGTGTTTTCCAGATACTCAGGTTTGCTTCGAGATCTTCAGGTAAGAGAATTAAATGATGTGCACTCCAACCTTGGGCATGCTTGGTTGAGTAACCCATCATGTTTTCAAACTCTTGATTAACCATGATGATTCTATGTGAAGCATCCGAGATCATCACCGCAGTCATACCATCAAGAGCAGCTCGAGCCAACTTCGATTCCATACTATGACGCCGATAATGCAGAGCAAGGGCTGCCGTCGGCAAAGTGAAGCCGAGCACCAAACTTAAAACAAAAAACGCTTCTTGGATTAAGTCATCAATATCCCTCTGAGCTCGGGATAATAACTGCTCATTGGTAAGATCAATAACCAGATGAAGAGGTTCGCTAGAAACAAACTGGATGGTGCGATACGCGACCAAATTCGAACCATTGTAAGCATAGCCCGAATCTTTTGAATTTAAACTACGCCAAATGTTTGGGTACATCCGGCCAAAATTAAATTGAGAGCGAGCGGGAATTATATGGCCATACAAACGAGCTGATTTAGGGCTATCAATGTAAAATCCGTCACTCTTAATCAGCTCAATATGGAAATCAAGCACTGACGAATAGTTGAGTCGAGAGGATAAATAGTCAATATCAACATTAAGCACAAGATACCCTTCGCGCTTTCCGTTAAGCGAAATAGGCATCAAAATACGCAGTGACGGGCTATAGGGATAGACTAACTCGCCATACTCTCGTTCTAAACCTATCCCCCACGAAGCGATTTCGCCATCGTCTAAGTTCTTAGCGAATTGAAAGTAATCTCGCTCTGACTTATTTTGCAATTTGATCGCGGGCAACGCAGCGCCTGTTTCAATCTCATAATTAATCCTAACTTTTTCTCGACCAGAAACATCAAGAAAGCGAATTTGCTTATACAACTTTTGATTGATTGCGACCGAGATCCACATGTCTTCTAAGATGGAACGGTTCACCCGGTTAGGTTGGCGCAGATATTCATACAGACTTTGGCTGTGACCAAGTAGGTCACTGATCGTTTCGATTTGATCCTGAATATTGCTGTATTCACGGCCAGTATAGGCCAATTGATGTAACGCTTCTTGAGCGGTGTTCTCAACATTGTTTTCTAACAACGTCAGATATTTCTGATAGTAGTAAGCGGCAGTGAGTGCACTAAAAAATAGTGCTGTCGCCAATAAGGTGCCGACTCGCTTAGGTACTTTCACACGTCTAATGCCTATCATGCTTACTAAAACGACAATTATATCATTAATTGTTATTTTCTAAACAAAAAAGCCACTTAGATTAAGTGGCTTTTCTATATGCAATCAGAGAGTTAAGGTTTGAGAGCTCGCTCTCCTCGCGCAATGCCAACGACACCACTACGAGCAACTTCGACAACTTCGGTCACTTCGGATATCGCTTGAATGAAGGCATCTAGCTTTTCACTCGTACCCGCAAGTTGTACGGTGTATTGGGAAGCCGTGACATCCACGATCTGGCCACGAAAGATGTCTGCCGTCCGCTTCACTTCTGCTCGCGCAAAACCACTGGCTTTCACTTTCACCATCATCAGTTCACGCTCAATGTGCTCATACTCGGTGACTTCTTGCACTTTCAGCACATCGATCAATTTGTGTAACTGCTTCTGAATTTGTTCCAACTGCATCTCATCAGATGTCGTGGTAATGTTCATTCGCGACAGGGTTTCATCATCAGTCGGTGATACCGTCAAAGATTCAATGTTGTAACCACGTTGAGAGAACAAACCAACAACACGAGACAACGCACCCGGTTGGTTTTCCAATAGCAATGAAATAATGTGTCTCATATTAAGTTCTCTCCGTTTTGCTTAGCCACATTTTATCCATACCCTCACCTTTGATTTGCATCGGGTATACGTGTTCGGTTTCGTCTACGTTGATGTCCACAAACACCAGACGATCTTTCATATCCAACGCTTTTTGTAGCCCTTCTTCGAGCTGATCAGGCGTTTCGATACGAATACCGACGTGACCATAAGCTTCTGCAATCGCTGCAAAGTCAGGAACAGAACTCATGTAAGAATTAGAGTGACGTCCTTGATAAATAATGTCTTGCCACTGTTTTACCATGCCTAAGAATCGGTTGTTCAGGTTGATGATCTTCACTGGAATGTCGTATTGCATGGCTGTCGACAATTCTTGAATATTCATCTGAATACTGCCGTCACCAGTCACAACCACGACCTCTTCTTGTGGCATGGCAAACTTCACGCCCATGCCAGCCGGAAGACCAAATCCCATGGTGCCAAGACCACCAGAGTTTATCCAACGGCGCGGCTTATTGAATGGGTAGTACAGCGCCGCAAACATCTGATGCTGGCCCACATCAGACGCCACATATGCGTCGCCATTAGTTAGCTTGTGCAGCGTTTCAATTACTTGCTGTGGCTTGATTCGTTCTGGAGACGTTTCATAAGACAAGCAGTTGCGGTCACGCCATACTTGAATGTCATCCCACCATGCGGTGATAGCATCTTGATCATTTCCACTACCTTGCTCTGCAAGCAGCCCGAGCATGGTTGTCAGCACTTTTTCCGCAGAACCTACGATCGGCAAATCCACTTTCACGTTTTTCGAGATCGATGACGGATCGATATCAATATGCATCACTTTTGCGTTTGGGCAGTACTTTTCAAGGTTGTTGGTTGTACGGTCATCAAAACGCACACCGATACCAAAAATAAGATCCGCTTCATGCATTGCCATATTAGCTTCGTAAGTGCCGTGCATACCCAACATGCCCAGTGAGTTTTTATGTGTACCCGGGAATGCCCCCAAGCCCATCAAAGTACTCACTACTGGTAGGTTCAGTTTGTCGGAAAGCTCTAAAATATGTTCATGGGCGCCAGAAATCACCGCACCACCACCGATATAAAGCACTGGTTTTTTCGCTTCTAATAGCGATTTAAGCGCTTTTTTAATCTGGCCTTTATGGCCCGAAGTTGTCGGCTTGTAAGAGCGCATAGAAAGCGTTTCTGGATATTGATAAGGCAGTTTGATTTGCGGGTTCATTACATCTTTTGGCAAATCAATCACAACTGGACCAGGTCGACCTGTAGTCGCGATATAAAACGCTTTTTTGATTGTTTCAGGAATATCTTCCGCTTTTTTTACTAAAAAGCTGTGTTTGACCACTGGGCGGGAGACACCGACGATGTCACACTCTTGGAAAGCATCATTACCAATTAGGCTATTCGGTACGTTACCCGAGATAACGATCATTGGGATAGAGTCCATATACGCTGTTGCAATACCCGTAATGGTATTGGTCGCGCCCGGCCCCGAGCACACAAGTACGACACCCGGTTTACCGGTAGCTCGAGCGTAACCATCTGCCATATGAGTGGCGGCTTGCTCATGCCTTACAAGTACGTGTTTGATTTGATCGGTTTTAGCATGCAGTGCATCGTAGATATCCAAAACAGAGCCACCTGGGTAGCCAAAGATCTGCTCTACGTGCTCTTCTATCAGAGATTGAACCACCATCTCTGCGCCTGACAACATTGCTGTCATAATTGTTCTCCTTAGCCAGTTTCCTCACCGTAAGGTCAACGGATTGGTCTGGTTTTACATAGTCTAGGTCTTATTCGTAGCCTAATCGAAATACTTCCACGTTTTCGGCTATGTCTTGCGTTCGTCATAACATCCCGCAAGGTTACCCAACAAATGTAACGTTTTATTATCAAAGGGTCTAATGAGAGATTGGTCTACTTTTTAAACAAGATACTAGTAATTAGAATGTTAGTAGGAATAGCAGCCACACATCTCCTATTTCACAGTACAAACTAAAAATTCAACGCTCAAAAAAAGAACATTATTTCATAAGCTTTTAGCTATTGGGTGCGAAATAGCGTTATTTGACGAGCAAAGCAGAAAAAATCAATACAAACAAAAATCCCCAGCAATGCGCGATCACATCACTGGGGATTTTTTCATCAATATAAAATCTAAGTCAGCTTAAGTTACTTTTTATCCGACTTTTCCTTATACATTTCTTCAATTTCATCTTGGTATTTGTCATTGATGACTTTACGACGAAGTTTTTGAGTTGGCGTTAACTCACCATCATCCATAGAGAAAGCTCTTGGTAACAGTTTAAACTTCTTCACTTGTTCAAACTTTGCCAACTCTTTTTGAAGATCGTTCACACGCTTCTCAAGCATTTCGACCACCTGGTGGTGCTTAATCAACTCAACGCGATCGTGATATTTGATATTCAGCTCTTTCGCGTACTCTTCTAGCGAGTCATAACAAGGCACGATAAGCGCAGAAACAAACTTACGAGTATCCGCAATGACTGCGATTTGCTCGATAAAGTGGTCTTTACCAATCGCACCTTCAATCATTTGTGGAGCGATGTATTTACCACCTGAAGTTTTCATCAACTCTTTGATACGGTCGGTGATGAACAAGTTGCCATTTTCATCAATGTAACCAGCGTCGCCCGTTTTTAGGAAACCGTGCTCATCAAAGGTCTTTTCCGTCTCTTCTGGCATTTTGTAATAGCCACGCATCACCATTGGACCACGAACCAGAATCTCGTTGTTTTCGCCGATCTTAACCTGTGCGCCAGGCATCGACATACCAATAGAGTCGGGGTTAAAACATTTATCATCCCAACACGATACTGTCGCCGTGGTTTCAGTCATGCCGTAGCCCAACTTAACGTTGATACCAATCGCATGGAAGAATCGACCGATGGTTTCATCCAGCTTTGCACCACCACAAGGCATAAAGTTGATTTGCCCGCCAAGTAGCGCACGCAGTTTGCTCAGAACCAACTTATCCGCCAAAGCGTATGACTTACGCAGCAAGAGCGATGGCTGACGTTTTTCTTGATGACAAGCGGCCATTTTTGCGCCCATGTTGACTGCCCAAGTAAACATGATCTTACGATGAATCGGCGCGCGAGACACTTTCTCGTGAATCGCAGAGAAGATCTTCTCATAGAAACGCGGTACGGCACACATCACGGTAGGTCTCACCTGGCTCAGTGCATCACGTACTTGCATGGTGTCTTGCAAATAGCAGTTGGTCGCCCCTTTGTACAATACATAAAAGGTCCAAGCGCGCTCAAATACGTGTGACAACGGAAGGAAACATAATGACACGTCACTTTGAGAAAGGCTCAAGCGCTGATCGTGCCCTTCCAATTGCGCCGCAATGTTTGCGTAGTCCAACATAACGCCTTTTGGCTGGCCTGTTGTACCCGAGGTGTAGATCAGCGTGAGTAGATCATCTTCTTTTGCCTGATCTAAACGCGCGTCCAATTCAACTTGATATGTAGCGTCGCCTTTGGCAACAAATGCTTGCCAAGAGATAACGAAATCATGATCGCCAAGTTCTATATCATCAGACATCGCAACAATGAGCTCTAACTGTTCGCACTGGTCGAAAATGCTCACTGCTGCATCAAATTGAGGCTGTTCACCAACAAACAGAACTTTGACGTCTGCATTGTTAATGATGTACGCCGACTGGGCGGCAGTATTGGTTGGGTAAATAGGTACTGTCACGCTGCGTAATTGCAGTGCTGCGATATCAGCGATCGTCCATTGCGGCATGTTGTTCGAGAAAATGCCGATCTTATCTTGGACTCCTAATCCCTGAGCCAAAAGTGCAAGTGATAAAGCATCAACTTGCTGACCAAATTGCGTCCACGTAATACCTTGCCACTCCTCACCCACTTTATGCTTGAGTGCAACGCGTGTACCACCGTTCGCAATTTGTTCACGAATACGTTTAACGATATGAAAATCTAACTTGGCCATTCTTTTACTTACCTTTTGGCTTACAGGCGTAAGCTAATTGAGCGAACAAGTGTACTCACGGCTTGCTAAAACGCAACTGACCAGTATCAAACTTATCACTAATAAGAGACAACTATCACTTATACGTCGCGAACGTACCTCAAATTGCTGAATGATTACTCTATTTAACTTACTGTTTCGATTGTTGATTACGAAAACAAAAAGCCCCGAGAGACAAAAATCGCTCGGGGACCAATGAATTGTAAAAATTGATGATTACCAATATGGTCTAATCGAGAAGACCAAACGTCATCTTATTTTGCGGCAACGACTTCACCACAAGTGATCATCAGTTGATCGCGTAGCCAAATGTGGCCTTTATCTTTTTCACTTGATTCATGCCAGCTTAAGAATCCGCTGATTTCTTTGTTCGCAAATGGGAAATCAAGAATTTGCAGTTGATCGCTGTTTACCGCATTTTCCGCCATCCAACGTGGTGCAATAGTCACAAGCTCAGATTGACCCACCACGTATAGTAGGTTGCTTAAACTAGAACCTTCATACGCCGCTTGGCAATCCAGTTCACGGTACGCTTGCTCTGAGAAACTACGTTGGCCATGCACTTTCGATAACTTCGCATGCTTTTCGTTAAGCAGTTGCTCAGCCGTCACACCACCTTGAATGCGTGGGTGTGTTTTTGATGCGATAACCACTAATTCATCTTTGAAGATTTCAGTACTTGAGAAACCTTGCTCATCAAAACGAGCGTAGTCGATCACGAAATCAATTTCTTGGTAGCGCATACGCTCAGACAACAAACGGTCAAATTCTGCATCTAGGTGAAGCTGAACGTTTGGTGCTTGTTGATTCACTTTTGCCATGATCTTCGGAGCAAAACGCATGTCGCAAGGGCTGCAAATCGCAAGCTTGAATAAGCGAGTCGAAGATTCTGGTTGGAATACAGAGCTAGGAAGTTCATTGCGAATCAGCTGTAGTGCTTGGCGAATAGGGCCAAACAGTTGACGTGCTCGTTGCGTAGGCTGAATACCACGGCCTTGGCGCATGAATAGCTCGTCGTTAAACATCACTTTTAAGCGTGCCACGGCGTTACTTACCGCCGGCTGAGACATGCCTAGGTTATGTGCTGCACGAGTAATATTTTGCTCTTGCATTACAGCATCAAATACAGTCAGTAGGTTTAAATCTACACCACGCAAAGTGCTTTCCATACGGTAGCTAGCAATTGCGCTCATCGCGTCTTTCTTCTCTAACATTGAGTGCGCCTCTTTTGTAATCGTCAACTTTGTTCATTAAATTCATAACGAATAGAATCCCATCTCGCACAAAAGACGGCGGCTGGATTCGAATCATTTTACGAATAGATAACCTAACTTTTTATTATATTTATCGTCCGGATACTTCCGGCTCGAACTGTACTATCAACTAATCGATTGCGGTTTCGCAACTAGATTGATATTTAATCAGTAAATTTTAGCCAATTAGGTATTTATTTGTTAAATAACAAAGATTTGATAAAAACATAAAAAACTATAAAACACGTAAAAATGCATTCTTTGAGGACGTATTTAGCAAATTGATAGGACAGGCGGTCAACACAAGCATGCATTTAGCTCAGTTATTAGTTGAAATAAGAACAACAGATGACAGCTATATCTCTGATTGAATTTTGCACTTATCAGTCAAATTATCAGCAAATACACACTGAATAGAAATGAGAGAGGAAGAATAAAAATGCAGCCTTCCAAATAGAAAGGCTGCAACAAAATCGTGTCAAAAATGGAAGGAACAATGTACTTAGAACAACGTACTTAAATGTTCGACACGTAACTTGGAAAATCAACCTGCTCCCACAGCTGTCTGGATAACTCTGCTTTTGAATCCCATGCACCTTGCAGTACCCAATGAACAATAGCCTGAGCAACATCTGGGTATTTCACACTTTCGGCTTGTTGCTCCTTTAGCCACTGGCGTACTGCGGAAATGTCTAAGCTCTCCATCGACATCGCAAGCCCTAAATCTTCTAAGGTCGCAACATTGCTCTGCTGCTCGAATTGACCCGCGAGTGGCTTTAGTAACAATTTTTTCCCCAAAGACAAGGCTTCTGAAGGAAGCTCAAACCCACCATTAGCAATGACACCACTACAGCGATGCAAATGATGCTGGAAGTTGCTGTGGCATAAAGGGCGCAGTTCTATGTTTTCTACCTGCTCACATTCGATCACATCCGGGTGATAACAGATAAACGCTTGTTGATTAAAGTGGAACAATAAGTCCGAGATATCTTCAATCGATTCGAACGGTAGATACACCAACACGAAGTCGTCGTTTTCTGCTTGGCTATCGACGGTATGCACTATCGGTGGTAACAAAGGTTGATCAAAATGATGCCAATGCAAACCAAGGTGGTGTTGAGAAGGCGCAAAGTATTCAATGACGGATTTATCTAACCAACTTGCTCCCTTTAGTGGCACCGGATAACGGAAAGCATTTTGGTGGCTGATACCAATAGAAGGCTTATTTTGTTGTCTCGCTGCCCACGCAGTCACAGGTTCGAAATCATTAATGATAAGATCGTAGGACGACAGATCGAGTTGCTTAACTTCTTTGAAAAACTGCACCAAATTGTTATTCAATGCTGTTTTCGCGTAGTTTACAGAGCCTTTTTCGGTAATAAAGGTGAAGCCTCGGCGAGTCTGGTAATCGCCAAATGCTTCCATTGAAAAGTATTTTTCCGGCGCTCGCCCAGAAAACAAAAAGTCGACCTCAACATCGTGCTCTTTAAACGCATGACTCATCGCCCTTGCGCGTGCAATATGTCCGTTTCCTGTCCCTTGAACACCGTACAAGATTTTCATCAATTAGCCTCCTAACATCGCAATCGCTAATCCACCACAAAGACTGCCAAGCAGCGCACCAATGATGACATCGGTAAAAAAGTGCACACCCAATAAGATTCGCGCGGTTCCGATTAAACTTGCCCAAAAGAATGCAGCAACGCCTAGGCTCGGATAGAAATGGTCAATCAGCGTCGCCATGACAAACGCAGCGGCAGTGTGTCCTGAAGGAAGACTGTAGCGATCAGAGGGTGTAATAAAAGCAGGAAGGAGTGCATTAAGCTCTTCAGGGCGACGACGCTTAAAACTATTTTTCAGCGTCCAATAAATTGGTAGCTCGATAGCAAAAGCAAGTAAACCCGCCAGTAAAAACCAGACTCCTTGCTCCTTATCTAAATACCAAGCTAATAAACCCAACACCAAGTAAAGGTGCCCGTCACCACTGTGGGAGACTCCTTTGCTGATATTGGCGACTTGTTGATTAAAACGGTGCTTAAGACAAACACTAGAGAGCGCTAAATCAAACTTAGCAATGGTTGCAATTGGCTGTGTAATTGTCTCTATGGTTCGCATGTGACCTTTCCTTACTTTGACAACGCCTTTGTGTGAAAAGTAGGAGGTTTAGGTGACAACAGCATGACGGGAATTTGGACAATTAATGACAAAGGCCAAATTAAGGTGTGCCCAACAATTTATCTATTGGGCATAACCATAAAAATAGAGCATTAAGAAGGGTTTGTTGGTTGCGGTTGAGGGGTGTCTATATACCAGACTTTTCTCTTCTTGCGGCAGGCGCGCAAAGAGCCCGTCGTCATGTCGCCATCTTTTGTAAGCTCATAGCTCAGTGAGCGGCAAGTATAGTTTCCCGACAGTTCATGCTCTATACTCGTTTGCTCCGTTTTACTCGATTTAGGCTCTAGTAGAGGGTTAGGCTGAGTAGATAAAATGTCACGATTTATCACATTGCTGCGCGCATAATCCTTATGGACATAACCTTTTATCACTCCTTTCTGTTCAACGAGAAACCAAGGTTGATCAACCACTTTTGCTAGCACATTAAAGACTTCCCCTTTCGATAATACGCCAAGCTTTGCCCCTTCAAGACTCGGTTTGGAGCGTAGGTTTAATGTGGTCTTAGAGCGGTAAGAGACATCCATAAACTCTACTGGGTTTGAAGTATCGACACCTTCAGTGGTTGGTCGGAAAACTTCCGCTTGCTGTTTCTCACTAGGTTGAACACGGATCTTCCACCAAGAATACGTTTCCGGATCTTTACCTTTAAACTTATTTCGGCTGTCAGACTCAAGGGCAACAAGCATCTGATTCAAGAACGATTCGCGTCCTTCATAACTCAAAAATCGATCCATTTGATCATTGATGACCATGACGCTCTGCGAGTGATCATTCATAACAACGGGGGAAGCCACTTCTACATAGGTCTGCGATTGAAACAGCTGACAACCCGACAAGCTGACCAGAGTAAATACTATGGCTGAACGTCCAAATTGTTTTGTTAACCTCATTCTTTCCCTAACCCTTATTTCTTTTACCTAGTGCAACTGCACTACTATAAATGGTCATTCAAAACTTTTGCCAAACAATTCGGACCTTTGTGTGACAAGTCGCAATCCCGATGCTTGTTTTGGTAATGAAACGTCGCAAACTTGATGAGAACTTACTTCTTCTAGCACGTTTCTATCGCATCATGTCGTTTCACTTAGTGCATCATTTTTTTCAAGCAAACGAAAAGACTCATCCGATATGAATAAAAAATCGACTTTAGGGTTGACGCGCTTCATGGAGTGCGGTACTAATTTGTTAACTTAATTATGTGGAAAGCTTAACAACTATGTCAGCTCATTTTTCTATCCTGCTTAGCCTCCTCCTGATCGTGACCAGTTCGCGCGGGTAGGCTGTGGAAGAAAAATAACCACACCAATTTCTAAGAACCCGCATGAGAATGCGGGTTTTTTTATATCTAAATACTGGAAGTAAACGATTCACTTGCGCAAAAGTGCAGAAATCAGGAAGGAAGCAAACATGAACGATCAGGTCATTATATTCGACACCACATTGCGTGATGGCGAGCAAGCGTTGTCAGCAAGCTTGACGGTTAAAGAAAAACTGCAGATTGCCTATGCGCTGGAAAGACTCGGCGTTGATGTTATCGAAGCTGGCTTCCCAATCTCTTCACCAGGTGATTTCGAGTCTGTACAAACCATCGCAAAAAACATAAAAAACAGTCGAGTTTGTGCCCTTTCGCGTGCCGTTGCGAAAGACATTGATGCTGCCGCTGAAGCCTTAAAAGTGGCTGACCAATTCCGTATTCACACGTTTTTAGCCACTTCCACCATTCACGTAGAAGACAAACTACGCCGCAGCTACGACGATGTACTAGAAATGGCAGTCAACGCCGTTAAACATGCACGTAACTACACTGATGATGTCGAGTTTTCTTGTGAAGATGCTGGTCGTACTCCAATCGACAACCTATGTCGCATGGTAGAAGCCGCCATCAATGCAGGTGCGAGTACAATCAACATTCCAGATACCGTTGGCTACACCGTACCAAGTGAGTTTGGTGGGATTATTGAAACCCTATTTAACCGCGTTCCGAACATTGATAAAGCGATCATCTCCGTTCACTGTCACGACGATTTGGGGATGTCAGTTGCCAACTCTATTGCCGCCGTTCAAGCTGGCGCACGTCAGATAGAAGGCACGATCAATGGCATTGGAGAGCGAGCGGGTAACTGTTCACTTGAAGAGATCGCAATGATCATCAAGACTCGTCAAGAGTTTTTGGGCGTTCACACTGGCATTAAGCATGATGAAATTCACCGCACCAGTAAGTTGGTTAGCCAGCTATGCAATATGCCTATTCAAAGCAACAAAGCAATTGTGGGTGCAAATGCGTTTAGCCACTCTTCAGGCATCCACCAAGATGGCATGTTGAAGAATAAGAATACCTACGAAATCATGACCCCTGAGTCTATTGGCCTAAAAAACCAAGCTCTGAACCTAACCAGCCGCAGCGGTCGCGCTGCCGTGAAGAGCCATATGGATACCATGGGTTACAACGAAGACGAGTACAACCTAGACGCGCTGTATGCGGATTTCTTGAAACTTGCTGATCGCAAAGGCCAAGTGTTCGATTACGACCTAGAAGCCCTAATGCACTTCTCGAACTTGCGTGAAGAAGATGACTTCTACAAATTGAGCTACCTAAGCGTGCAGTCAGGCAGCGTAATGGCTACCACCAGCATCAAAATGCAATGCGGTGATGAAGAAATGTGTGAAGCAGCGGTCGGTAATGGCCCAGTTGATGCGCTATACCAATGTATCTACCGCGTGACAGGCTACGACATCGTTCTGGATAAATTCGACCTAACCGCGAAAGGTGAAGGTGAAGATGGTTTGGGTCAAGCAGACATCATTGCCAACTACAAAGGTCGCAAATACCACGGTACGGGTGTTTCCACCGACATCGTTGAGGCTTCCGGCCAAGCATTATTGCACGTTATTAACAGCATTCATCGTGCAGATAAAATCGAAGAAATGAAGCAGAAAAAGATTGCGACTGTGTAATAACAACCGGGCTACACGGCTCAGGAAAGAACACGCTCGTTGAAATAATTAAGCTCAAAATTAGAAAACTTAAAGGATTAACATGACAGACAAATCGTACAAAATTGCCGTCCTACCCGGTGACGGCATTGGCCCGGAAGTAATGGCGCAGGCACATAAAGTATTGGATGCAATCGAAAAGAAACATGGTATTGCGTTTGAGCGTGACGAGCATGATGTCGGTGGTATCGCGATCGACAACCACGGTTGCCCACTTCCAGAGAGCACAATAAAAGCATGTGAAGAGTCTGATGCAGTCCTATTCGGCTCGGTTGGCGGCCCTAAGTGGGAGCACTTACCACCAAACGACCAACCTGAACGTGGTGCCCTACTTCCACTACGCAAACACTTCCAACTGTTCTGTAACTTACGTCCAGCGCAAATTCACTCAGGTCTTGAAGCTTTCTCACCGCTACGTGCAGACATCTCGGGTCGCGGCTTTGACATCGTGGTAGTCCGTGAACTGACGGGTGGTATCTACTTCGGCCAACCGAAAGGTCGTGAAGGTGAAGGCGCAACAGAAAAAGCATTTGATACTGAGGTGTACCACCGCTTTGAGATCGAACGTATTGCAAAAATCGCTTTTGACTCTGCTCGTCTACGTCGCAAGAAAGTGTGCTCTATCGACAAAGCGAACGTTCTACAAAGCTCTATCTTATGGCGTGAAGTAGTCGAAGAAATCGCAAAAGACTACCCAGATGTCGAGTTGTCACACATGTACATTGATAACGCGACTATGCAGCTTATCAAAGACCCTGCTCAGTTCGACGTAATGCTGTGTTCAAACATCTTCGGCGACATCATTTCTGATGAATGCGCGATGATCACAGGCTCTATGGGTATGTTGCCTTCAGCAAGCCTAAACGAAAGTAAATTCGGTCTGTACGAGCCAGCAGGTGGCAGTGCACCAGATATCGCAGGTAAGAACATCGCTAACCCTGTGGCACAAATCCTGTCTGCGGCACTGATGCTACGTTATAGCCTAGGTGAGGAAACGGCGGCACAAGACATTGAAGCGGCAGTTTCAAAAGCACTATCAGCGGGTGAGCTTACGGGTGACCTTGCTGGTGACAACCCAGCACTTTCGACGTCTGAGATGGGCGATAAGATCGCTGAGTACATCTTAAACTCTTAATACAGAACAGATTCATAATAAATACTAAATCCTCTATCCACCAATGACTTACCTCTAAGTCATTGGTGCTAAAACAAAGCAACAAGGATAACGAGGAAAGGAAGCAAACAATGGGCAAAACATTATACGAAAAAGTCTACGACGCACACGTTGCCGTCGCAGCAGAAGGGGAAAACCCAATCTTGTACATCGACCGTCACTTGGTACATGAAGTGACGTCTCCGCAAGCATTTGACGGCTTGCGTGAAAAAGGTCGTAAAGTGCGTCAAGTCAGCAAAACTTTTGCCACCATGGACCACAACGTTTCAACAACCACCAAAGACATCAACGCATCCGGTGAGATGGCACGTATCCAGATGGAAACGCTATCGAAAAACTGTGAAGAGTTTGGTGTTACGCTTTACGACATTAACCACAAATACCAAGGTATTGTGCACGTTATGGGCCCAGAGCTTGGTATTACCCTACCGGGCATGACCATTGTTTGTGGTGACTCGCACACGGCTACACACGGTGCGTTCGGTTCTCTCGCTTTTGGTATTGGTACATCTGAAGTTGAGCACGTATTAGCAACTCAAACGCTAAAACAAGCGCGCGCTAAAACGATGAAGATCGAAGTAAAAGGCAAAGTGGCTCCGGGTATCACGGCTAAAGATATCGTGCTAGCCATCATCGGTGAAACCACAGCTGCTGGCGGTACAGGTTACGTAGTTGAATTCTGCGGTGAAGCGATCACAGACCTTTCAATGGAAGGCCGCATGACCGTATGTAACATGGCGATTGAGCTAGGAGCGAAAGCCGGTTTGATTGCACCAGATGAAACCACGTTCGAATACATCAAAGGCCGTAAATTCTCACCTCAAGGTGCGGATTTTGATGCAGCAGTAGAGTACTGGAAGACATTAAAAACGGACGATGATGCTCAGTTTGATGCAGTCGTGACACTAAACGCAGCGGATATCAGACCACAAGTCACTTGGGGAACTAACCCAGGCCAAGTTATCGCGGTAGATCAACCTATCCCAGCACCAGAAAGCTTTGCCGACCCAGTAGAAAAAGCATCGGCAGAAAAAGCATTGGCTTACATGGGCCTAGAGGCAGGCAAGTCATTGTCTGATTACAACGTCGATAAAGTCTTCGTTGGTTCTTGTACTAACTCACGTATCGAAGACATGCGCGCAGCCGCTGAAGTAGCGAAAGGTCGCAAAGTCGCGCCTCACGTTCAAGCGCTAATCGTTCCTGGCTCTGAGCAAGTAAAAGCGCAAGCAGAAGCGGAAGGCTTGGACGTTATCTTTAAAGAAGCGGGCTTTGAGTGGCGCCTACCAGGTTGCTCGATGTGTCTAGCAATGAACAATGACCGTTTGGGTCCACATGAACGTTGTGCGTCTACTTCAAACCGTAACTTTGAAGGCCGCCAAGGTCGTGATGGCCGTACCCACCTAGTGAGCCCTGCGATGGCAGCGGCAGCAGCAATTGCTGGTCACTTTGTAGATATTCGTGAACTAGACTAAGGAGCAAACCAATGTCAGGCTTTAAACAACACACAGGCTTAGTTGTTCCTCTAGATGCAGCGAACGTTGATACTGATGCCATCATTCCAAAGCAGTTCCTACAAAAGGTCTCCCGCCTAGGGTTTGGTAAGCACCTATTCCATGACTGGCGCTTCCTAGACGATGCTGGCGAACAGCCAAATCCAGAGTTCGTGATGAACGCACCTCGCTACCAAGGCGCGTCTATCTTGCTGGCTCGTGAGAACTTCGGCTGTGGCTCATCTCGTGAGCACGCACCGTGGGCACTAGCGGATTACGGCATCAAAGCGATGATCGCTCCAAGCTTTGCCGATATTTTTTACGGCAACTCGATCAACAACCAAATGGTACCAGTTCGCTTGACTGAGCAAGAAGTGGATGAAATCTTCCATTTTGTTGAGGCGAATGAAGGTGCAGAAGTCGAGGTCGACCTAGAAGCGAATGTGGTTCGTGCCAACGGCAAAGAGTACAGCTTTGAAATCGATTCGTTCCGTCGTCATTGCTTGCTAAACGGTTTGGACAACATTGGTCTAACCCTTCAGCACGAAGATAAGATTGCCGAGTACGAAGCGAATATTCCAAGCTTCTTGCGTTAAGACGCGTTAGTAAATACACAAATCAAGGGCTGGCAATTGTCGGCCCTTTTAATGTTTTGGGTAACCGTTCTCATATCGCTTTGCTTACAGAATACCGAACGCCTCTGTTGAAATTCGTCATCCTGAACAGCGACGAAGGAGTGTAATTCAGGATCTACTGCCAGAGCGCACTGTGCAGATTCATACTGTCTTTACTCAAGAGTTTGTGGGTATTAGATTCCTGATATCGCTTATGCTCCTCAGAGTGACGGCGAATAAAGGCCACTGATTACTGAAAGAAAACAAGCACTAAACTGGTCTACACTATCAACAATATCTCATTCAAAGGTATCTCTATGAAGCGTCTGTTATTGCTGTTGTGTGCTCTGGTTTCTTTATCAACATTTGCCGCACCTAAATCCGACTTATGGCCGTATTGGAAACAATCGAATCAGGCTAATCAAAGTCAGATCTCTCATCAAGATTGGCAGCAATTGCTCGATGCTTATTTGGTTGAACAAGGTGAGAATACCTTGTTTCGTTATAGCCAAGTCTCCTCTGTCGATAAAACTAAGCTGAAACAATACATCCAGCGTTTGGCAAAACTAGACCCTCTACAATACAACCAAGCAGAGCAATATGCCTATTGGGTAAACCTTTACAACGCCATCACGGTAGATCTTATTTTGGATAACTATCCAGTCGAATCAATCACCAAGCTAGGTGGTTTATTTAGCTTTGGTCCTTGGGGAGACGATGTGGTCGTGGTCAATGGGAAGGATCTAACTTTAAACGATATTGAACATCGAATTTTGCGTCCAATTTGGAATGACCCAAGAACGCATTACGCCGTAAATTGTGCAAGTTTGGGATGCCCTAACCTACAATCTCAAGCATTCACTGCTGACAACACGCAAGCTCTACTGGATAGTGCCGCCAAAACATTTATCAACAGCAGCAAAGGCGTATCTATCCAAGGTAACACCGCGCAACTGTCTTCTATTTATGATTGGTTTGCAACGGACTTTGGTGGAGAAAAACAAATCTTCAAACACATCGCAAAGTACGCACCGCAATACAAAAACTTCTCTGGTAAAGTGAAATACGAATACGATTGGGACTTGAATCAAGCCAACTAAACTGGGGGGATGTGAGGTCAATTAGCATTAGGGACATAATAGGCCAAAAGCTAAAGACACTGGCAACTCAAAGACTAAGACATGAAAAAAGGGCACTGAGTGCCCTTTTTAAATCCAAATGTTTGATAGAAAACGTCCGGCTACTTAAAGCCTTTAACCTTCTTAATAAGATCGTAAGCGTTTTGAATCTCTTGAGATTTCTCTTTCGCGACGTTCATCATCTCTGGTGGTAAACCTTTAGCCATCAATTTGTCCGGGTGATGCTCGTTCATCAGTTTACGATAAGCACGCTTAACGGTTTTACTGTCTGCATCTGAAGACACATCCAGAATTTTGTACGCGTCGGCCAACTGATCCGCTTGTGAAGCTTGTTGCCAGCTACCACCTGAAGATTGGCCTTGATGCTGACCATGAAAACCGCCCTGGCTTTGGAAACGAAATGCGGCTTCTTGCATTTGCAAACGACGCTCTAATTGCTCAGAAGAGAAACCCAAACCACGTGCAATTTTGTGTAGTACATTTCGTTCACTCGGGTGGATTGAGCCATCTGCAAAGGCCGCCGAGATTTGCAGCTCTAAGAAAAATTGCAACAAGTCAAAGCGACCAGCTGTCGAAATTTTCACACGAACAAGAACATCTTCTAACGGAAAGTCGCTGTCTTTACCTTCACGAAACGCGTCTTGCGCTGCGCGACGCTGTTCGCCATGCAAATTCATGCGGTCCATCATGGCTGAAGCCAGTTGGATTTCCTCTTTGGTGACTTGGCCTTTCGCTTTTGCCACATGTCCCATTACCGCAAACGCCGCTTTAAAAAACTCTTCTTGGCGTTGAGCTTGACTTGGCCCTTTTCCAAAGCCGCCAGTAGAGAACCCGGCTTGACTCAAGCGACGTGCTTTATCGAATTGATGGCCAATAAATAAGCCAAAGAGTAAACCTAGCGGCCCGCCAAGTAACAAGCCAAAAAAGGCACCCAGAATTTTGCCAAAAATATGCATTATGTGTTCTCTATCAATGAATTTTTATCGACGACGGCGGTCTTATAGTGCCGGATGCAACGATTTCCTTTATGATAATGGAATTAGTTTTATTTCGGCTAGGCCATTTCGCCTGCTTATCTTTGCAGCTATTTTGTCGTCATTATGCCACAGTGAATCAATACGCTGGGATAAATGCGACTATAGTTGATTCATTTGGCTATTACGCTAGGGTACAACAAGCCCTATAGCCATCGAGTAGTAGTGACACAGGAAAGTTCAATTCAATGCAACATTTCTCCCGCACATTTTTAGCGGCCTCTATCAGCACCGCCTTGTTTGTACCCACCACTCAAGCTGAAGCGAATATCCATGATAGTGTGCAGGAAATGCCCGCCACAGATCAATGTTTGGTCGATACAAGTGGCGAGGAGGACGCTCTTAATACCCCAGTAGTGGTAGAAGCTGACACCCTGCAAGCCATCAATGGTGACAAAGCTCAGTACTCAGGTAATGTACAAGTCACCCAAGGCCAGAAGAAAATTACCGCAGATAGCGTAACGCTGCACCAACAAGACAACGTCGTGGTTGCCGAAGGCAACGTGACTTTCAATGACGGCCAAGTCAAAGCTCGATCTGATCGTGTTACTAACGACATTAATCAAGATACGTTTTCACTTGAGAACACCGATTATCAGTTCCTTTGCCAACAAGGCCGAGGCACTGCAGCCTATATCGCCCGCACAGGTCAGTCGGTTTATGAACTCGAAGACGGCTCTATCACATCGTGCCCTCAAGGCGATAATTCATGGCGATTGGTTGCGTCAGGCATCGATGTTGACCAAGATGAAGAGACAGCGACGCTGCACCACCCTCGATTTGAAGTGTTAGATGTGCCTGTTTTCTATGTGCCGTATCTAACCATGCCAATTGGAGATACGCGTAAAACGGGTTTCCTCTTCCCTTCTTTATCGTACGGTTCTAGTGATGGTATGGAAGTCGAGGTGCCATTCTATTGGAACATCGCGCCTCAATATGACATGACACTCACCACGCTCTATATGCAGCAACGTGGTACAAAACTCGATACTGATTTCCGCTACCTAACAGATGGTTGGGGAAATGGGGAAATCAAAGGCGAATACCTCAATAGTGATCGCAAATATCAGGACGAGTCTCGTTGGGGCTACCAAGTTAAACACGACGGTATCATCAATAAACAGTGGATAGTCAAAGTTGATTACTCAAAAGTGAGTGATATTGATTACTTCCTCGATCTCGACTCCGATATTGGTAACCGTGAAGATGGTCAACTGGTTCAAGAAGGACAAGTACAATATCGTTCTGACTTCTGGGATGCCTCGTTAACCGTTCGTGACTTCCAAATCTTATTGAAAGAAGAGAACCGCCCTTATCGCCTGCTTCCTCAGTTAGACTTGAACTACTACACGCCGTTGTGGGGAGACTACCTTAACTTTGACGTGAAGAGCCAAGTCAGCCGCTTCGATACCAGCGATGCTGCGCGACCAAATGCGACCCGTGTTCACATTGAACCAGGGCTTACATTACCACTCTCAAACTCATGGGCAACGTGGACAACAGAAGCGCGTGTGCTCTCTACGTATTACTCTCAAGACTTAACGGGTTTGACAGATGTAAACTTGCAAAACCAGTTGGATGATGAAGTTTCTCGTGTTATTCCTGAGTTCCGTACGCATGCGCAACTTTACTTAGAGCGAAATACAAGCTGGATCAAGGGCTACACCCAAACACTGGAGCCTCAGCTGCAGTACTTGTACGTACCTGAAGAAGATCAAACCAACATCTACAACTACGATACCACCTTGCTACAAACCGACTACTACGGGCTATTCCGCAGTCGTAAGTACAGTGGCATTGATAAAATCGCCTCGGCGAACCAGTTAAGCTACGGTGCGAGTACTCGCTTCTTTGATGATGACTATAAAGAGCGTCTTAACGTTTCATTTGGTCAGATTTACTACTTCGATAAAAAGACCAAACTGAGCAACAGCCCAAATCTTCCGGATGAGACAACCAATTACTCATCATGGGCAATTGAAGCTGATTTCAACTACAACGATTACTTGTTCTATCACGGTGGAATTCAATACGATATTGATTTGAGCTCCATGCAGTTGGCAAACAGTACCTTGGAATACCAATTCAACGGCGGCTTTATTCAGGGTAACTATCGCTACGTTACGCGTGAATACATCGAAGATACGATCATTCTCGAAAACCTAGACACAATTACTCGTAAAGGTATTTCTCAAGCAGGTATTGTAGCGGCCTACGAGTTCAACCCGAACTGGTCTGCGAGTGGTCAATACTACTACGACCTCAATGAAAATGCGGACCTAGAATGGTTAGCGAGCCTACGTTACCAATCTGACTGTTGGTACATTGGCGTCACTTACTCAAACCAATTGCTTGGTTGGGAAGACCAAGCTATCGGCAGCACCGGGGCATCACCTGAATACGAAAATAACTTCAGCGTTAACTTCGGTATTCAAGGCTTTGCGACCAACCAGCGTGAAGACACTGCTGTCAAAGAACTGGATGGTTCTGACAACGCGATTAAGTACGGCCGCCCATTCTATCTGAACAATTAATCAAAATAGGCGTCTTAAATGAATAAGACGCCTATTCAAAAATACTGACGGAATTTTAAATGAAAATTTGGAAATCAATCTTATTCACGACCCTACTCTCTTGCGGAGCGGTTGCAGCACCAGTAGAGATCGATAAGGTTGCGGTCATCGTGAACGACGGTGTAGTTCTACAAAGCGACATCGAAACAGCGATGAAAACGCTGCAAGCCAACGCACGTCAAAGTAGAAAGAGCTTACCTTCTACCAGCGTATTAAAAGAACAAGTTGTTGAAAAACTTATTATTGACACGTTGCAAGGCCAAGAAGCAGACCGTATTGGTGTGCGTATTGACGACAACCGTTTAAACCAAGCGATTGCAGAGATCGCACGTAATAATGAGCAAACAGTAGAACAACTCGCCGCTTCTGTAGAAAGTGAAGGTTTAAGTTACCCAGAATTCCGCGAACAAATTCGTAAGGAAATCGCCGCATCAGAAGCCCGCAATGCACTGGTTCGTCGCCGTATTAATATCCTTCCAGCAGAGGTCGATAGCCTTGCTGAGCAACTATCACAAGAAACCAATGCGACTGTTCAATACAAAATTGGACACATTCAACTGCGCTTCTCTGACGATAAAGAAAAATCTGCTGTAGAAGCAGAAGCTAAAGCGCTCGCGAAAAAGCTAAACGAAGGTGCAGATTTTACGGAGATGGCCTACACCTACTCTAAAGGTCCTAAAGCTTTACAAGGTGGTGACTGGGGCTGGATGCGTAAAGAAGAGATGCCGACCATCTTTGCTGATCAGATCAAGATGCAAAACAAAGGCAGCATTATTGGTCCTTTCCGTAGTGGCGTTGGTTTCCACATCCTAAAAATAGAGGATGTAAAAGGCCTAGAAACGGTTGCGGTAACGGAAGTAAATGCGCGTCATATTTTGATTAAACCAACCGTGATTCTGAGCGACGAAGGGGCGAAGAAGCAACTGAATGAATTTGTACGCCGCATCAAAGCCGGTGAAGCAACGTTCGCTCAATTGGCAACACAATACAGTCAAGATCCTGGCTCGGCAGCACAAGACGGTGAACTAGGTTATCAAACGCCAGATCTTTACGTGCCAGAATTCAAGCACCAAGTAGAAACTCTGCCAGTTGGCTCAATCAGCGAACCGTTCAAAACCGTTCACGGCTGGCATATCGTTGAAGTGTTGGATCGTCGCCAAGTTGACCGTACTGACTCAGCGATGAAGAACAAAGCTTACCGTATTCTATTTAACCGTAAATTTAATGAAGAAGCGGGCGCATGGATGCAAGAGCTACGCGCAAGTGCGTTTGTTGAAATCGTGGATGACAACAATGACAACTAATACAATTCGTAGAATTGTCGTAACCGCAGGGGAACCTGCGGGTATCGGCCCAGACTTAGTGCTTGCCCTATCGAAAGAAGATTGGGCGCACCAAATTGTCGTCTGTGCCGATAAGAATATGCTGATGGAGCGAGCCAAGCAGCTTGGCATCGAAGTCCAACTGTCTGATTACAATCCAGAAGAAGCACCTAAAGCACAAAAAGCGGGCACGCTTATCGTTGACCATATCCAAATATCGGAACCTGCGGTCGCAGGCGAGCTCAATGAAGCGAATGGTCACTATGTACTAAAAACGCTAGAAAGAGCGGCTTTAGGCTGTATGAATGATGAATTTGATGCTATTGTCACCGGCCCTGTTCATAAGGGGGTGATTAATCGCGCAGGTGTTGCATTCAGTGGTCATACTGAATTTTTCGCCGAGAAGTCACAAACGCCGCTAGTCGTAATGATGCTAGCAACGGAAGGACTACGCGTGGCGCTGGTTACAACACATATTCCTTTAGCTTATGTGTCCAAAGCTGTCACCGAAGAGCGATTAGAAAAAATCATCGATATTCTTCATAAAGACCTTGTAGAAAAGTTTGCTATCGCACAACCAAACATCTACGTTTGTGGGCTTAACCCTCATGCTGGCGAAGATGGCTGCTTAGGTCGTGAAGAGATCGAAACCATCACTCCGACACTGGAAAAAATTCGACAAGAAAAAGGTATCAACCTGATCGGCCCTCTGCCGGCTGATACCATTTTCAATGAAAAATATTTAAATGATGCTGATGCTGTTTTAGGCATGTACCATGATCAAGTGTTGCCAGTATTAAAATACAAAGGCTTTGGTCGTTCAGTAAACATTACTCTTGGCCTACCTTTTATTAGAACATCGGTGGACCACGGTACTGCATTAGATCTGGCAGGGACAGGTCAAGCGGATACAGGGAGTTTCCGAACAGCGCTCACGCATGCGATAGATTTGGTAGAGAAGAAACAATGAGAAATGATGTCCATTTAGGACACAAAGCGCGTAAACGTTTTGGTCAAAACTTCCTGAACGATCCATACATTATTGATGGAATCGTATCAGCGATTAACCCAAAACCAGGTCAAAACCTGGTTGAAATCGGTCCTGGTCTTGGTGCAATCACTGAGCCAGTAGGTCGTGAAGTGGATAAGTTCACAGTTATCGAATTAGACCGCGATCTGGCGGAACGCCTACGTACTCACCCTGAACTGGCAGATAAGTTGACCATCCATGAGGGTGACGCTATGCGTTTTGACTTCACTCAACTAGTGAAGCCAAACAACAAGCTGCGCATTTTTGGTAACTTGCCATACAACATCTCTACACCATTGATGTTCCACCTTTTTGAGTTCCATAAAGACATTCAAGACATGCACTTTATGCTGCAAAAAGAAGTGGTAAACCGCTTAGCCGCCGGCCCTGGCAGCAAAGCTTACGGCCGTTTAACGGTAATGGCTCAGTACTACTGTAAAGTGGTACCAGTACTGGAAGTACCGCCAACGGCATTCGTTCCACCACCGAAAGTGGATTCTGCCGTTGTTCGTTTAGTGCCTTACGAAGAGCTGCCATGCCCGGCGAAAGATCTGCGTTTGCTCGATCGCGTTTGTCGTGAAGGCTTTAACCAACGTCGTAAAACAGTTCGTAACTGCTACAAATCGTTGTTAAGCACAGAAGTACTAGAAGAGCTAGGTGTTAATCCAAGCATGCGTCCAGAGAACCTGACGCTAGAACAATTCGTCGCAATGGCGAACTGGCTTGCGGATAACCCGCAGCACTAAGAACTCAAACAATGAGCCAAACCCTTGTAGGTTTGGCTTATTATTATTGGGATATTACGTTTCTGAGGAGTGCACATGGACGTCATTCAACCTTGCATCAAAATTCAAGTTCACACCAAATACATCGAAGAACAGTCCAACCCAGAGCTACAACGCTACGTTTTCGCTTATATCATCACCATCAAAAACCTTAGCCAACAAACCGTACAGTTAGTGAGCCGCCGCTGGCTAATCACAGACTCGAATGGCAAGCAAATGACGGTTGAAGGTGACGGAGTGGTAGGCCAGCAGCCCTTTATTCCAAGCAATGATGAATACACGTACAGTAGCGGAACAGCGTTAGAAACCCCTGTCGGCGTTATGCAAGGACACTACAAAATGCTGGATGAAAAAGGGCAAGAGTTCATCACCGAAATTGAACCATTTCGCTTGGCTGTTCCAAATGTTTTAAATTAGTAAATTGGAGATTCAGTGGCTACCTATATTGTTGGTGACATCCAAGGCTGTTTTGATGAATTGCAGCGACTACTAGAAAAAGTATCTTTCTCTGCGAAAAAAGACCAACTTTGGCTTGCTGGTGATTTGGTCGCCAGAGGGCCTAAATCACTAGAAACGTTACGCTTTGTGAAGTCACTTGGCGCAAACGCAATCGTGGTGCTTGGTAATCACGACCTTCACCTTCTCGCAGTGGCTCACGGGATAAAAAAGGTCAAAGACAAAGATAAAACCGCACCTATTTTCACGGCCCCTGACAAAGAGGAACTACTGACATGGCTAGCTCAGCAACCTCTATTGACCGAGCATGACGAGTTCGTGATGTGTCACGCTGGCATATCACCGCAATGGAATCTAAAAACAGCGAGAAAGTGTGCCCGTGAAGTTGAGCGCATCATCCAAAGTGAAGAGCTGCCTTGGCTATTAAAAAACATGTACAGCAATCAACCTGATTCCTGGGATGACTCTCTACAGGGTTTGGACCGATACCGTTATATTATCAATGCTTTTACGCGGATGCGCTTTTGTTTCCCTGATGGTCGTTTGGATATGGATTGTAAATTGCCACCGCAACAAGTTTCCGGTAACGAACTTATTCCATGGTTTGATGTGCCTAAACGTATCCACTTAAACAAAGCGGTGCTCTTTGGGCACTGGGCTGCACTACAAGGCTATATGAGCAACGAAGTCATCGGGCTAGATACTGGCTGCGTTTGGGGAGGAAGCCTGACCATGATCCGTTGGGAAGATAAGAAAATTTTTACTCAGGATGCGTTAAGTTAAACACTGAATAACAGTCGATAATCCATAGTAGGAAGAATACCTGTCACTTAACACCTCCTGTAGGGTCATTCCAACGAGCCTTAACGAGACTAGGAATCTAATATCCTCGCGCTGCGAATAGATAGAAATACCTTTGACAACAAAGTACTCGTATAGAGGCTCCTGAATCTCGCTCTTTCGTCGCTTTTCAGGATGACGGTAGGTTGGGATGGCCGCTCGCTGCTATACGAACGGCATTACCCCGTTTTAATCTCGAATTACTTCTCTAACACCGTAAAACGCATGTTGTAGGCGTTCTTCTCATCGGCTTGATACATTTCTGAGTAAGTTTCCTTAAATTGATCTCCCCAGTCTGGGAACTGAGTATCACCATCAATCGCGGCTTCAATGTGTGTTACATACAGTTTATTGGCCATCGGCAGACAAGATGCGTAAATCGCACCACCACCAATGATCATCACTTCTTCCACGTCACCAGCCACGTCCAAAGCTTGCTCAATCGATGTTACGGTAGTGACGCCTTCGATCTTTAGTGTCTCATCACGGCTGATAACAATATTCAAGCGACCAGGTAAAGGGCGACCAATAGACTCATAGGTTTTGCGTCCCATCAAAACCGGTTTTCCCATGGTACAACGCTTAAACCAAGCGAAATCGGCGGGAAGATGCCAAGGCATTTGATTGTCTTTGCCAATGATGCGATTGTCGGCCATCGCGGCAATCATACTAATGATCATGTTAGGTCCTTATACAATTGGTCTGCGGCGATAGAATAACAGCCCTGGAACCGCAAGACCAACAGCTAAACCTGCAATAATAAACATGGCCTTAAGAAAGTTTTCCATACAGGTTGCGACAAGCTCGGGTGAGTAGCCAACATGATTGATCTCTACCATAGCGATCATTGCTTTGTACGCAAACACACCCGGCACCATCGGGATCAAAGCAGCCACAGTAAACACTTTTGGATGCGCGAGAAAACGGTGAGACCAGTACACACCAATCATCCCAACTAACGTCGCGGCAAAAAAGGTTGCCCACTCAATAGGAATGCCAAACTGCATCATCAAGTAGCGGCTACCATGACCAATCGCACCACCAACAGCGCAATACACTAAAGCTCTTTGTGGCACGTTAAAAACCAATGCAAATCCTACGGCGGGAATCGCCGCAAAAAACATGTCATTCAACAGGCCAAACATCAAATCAAATAAACTCATTAGATAGCCCACCCCCAAATTCCAGTTACACTCATCGCAGCAACGATCCCCAAACATGTCGCCAACGTTAGTAAACTAGCCATCACAAATCGAGCAATGCCCATATTAATGTGGCCTTTCAACATATCTGCGACAGAGTTAATGAGTGGGAAACCAGGTACAAGCATTAATACCGACGATGCCATTGCTACGGTAGGTAGATTACCGATTTGGTAAATTTCCGCCTGTGCTGAAATTAAGGTAGTCACAAAAGCGGTCGCAGCAAAGTTCAATAGAGGGTTGAAATGACGATGACCAATTTCTTGGCGAACGATCATGCCACCAGCTGAAGCTAAAAAGGTCATAATGAATACTCCCCAGTCACCACCAGCTAGATGACTGAATGCCGCACAAGACAAGCCAATCATAAACACCACCAACCAGCGGTTATAACGCTCTGGACTGATAGCGTTCAGCTTTTTCTGCGCCATGGTTGAATCGAGCAAACCACGTTCCATCATGATACAGATTCGTTGAATTTGCGTAATAACGCGCATATTGATGCCACGATCAGCGCAGCTTCGGGTGGTGGTGATGCAGTGTCCATCCATTACCGTCGTCACAACCAATGCATTAGCTGATAGTGCTACCGCAACTTCATTCACCCCACAAGCAAGGCCAATACGACGCATAATATCGCTCACAAGAGTACTTTCAGCACCATGAGCAAGTAGCATTTGTCCGGCTTGGGCGACAAGACGAGAAATCGATCGTTGAGTAGATACCGCCAACTCTCTAGGCGGTATGGTTTCTAGAGTCATAAATAAGTCTAATTCCTTTTAGGGTGTTACTCATTCATACGCGCGAGGGCCAAACTAACCCTCAAAAAACACGACGTATCGGTTATTGTGCCGTAAATCACATCACCTAAATATGATTTAGATACAAAAAAAGCCGCAATAAATAATTGCGGCTTAATGAATTATAGGCAAACAGGCATTGTTTGACCGTTCTGATTAGTCACGAACGTAGACAACGTGACCGTCATCTTCTTCATCGTCCCAGTCATCCCAATCGTCGTCGTCATCTTCAGTGATAACGTCTTTACCCGCCATCGCATCTTTATGGTAATCATCCCACATGAAGTTAACTTTATCTTCTTCAGCCACTTCTTCCTCTTCGCGAGGTAGGTTATCCATAAAGTCAGCCAGTTTGTAACAAAGCTCTTTAGTACCGTTACGATTGATCGCCGAGATCTTAAAGTACTCGTCTTCCCAACCTAGTGCGTCTAAGATTTCTTGGATCTTCTCATTCGCTTCTTCTTCAGGCATTAGATCAACTTTGTTGAACACTAACCAGCGCGGCTTACTTGCCAGTTTCTCGCTGTATTGTTCTAGTTCATCAATGATCGTCAATGCATTTTGCACCGGATCGGACTGATCAATTGGCATAATATCGATCATGTGCAGCAACACTCGACAACGCTCTAAGTGCTTCAAGAATCGAATACCAAGGCCAGCGCCATCTGCTGCACCCTCGATCAAACCAGGGATGTCTGCAACAACAAAACTTTTCTCTGGTACGACACTTACGACACCCAAGCTTGGGATCAAAGTCGTGAATGGGTAATCAGCGACTTTCGGTTTTGCTGCTGATACTGCGCGGATAAAGGTTGATTTACCGGCATTAGGTAGACCAAGCATACCCACATCAGCAAGAAGCAATAGCTCAAGGCGAATTTCGCGTACTTCACCTTTTGTACCCAATGTTCTCTGACGAGGCGCGCGGTTTACTGAAGATTTGAAACGCGTGTTACCTAGACCGTGCCAACCACCTTTTGCGATCATCACTTTCTTACCGTGTTCAGCAACTTCCGCCACGATTTCATTTGTGTGGATATCCACAGCGCGCGTACCCACAGGTACACGAAGAACGATGTCTTTACCACGCTTACCTGTACAGTTACCACCGCGACCGTTTTCACCACGCTCAGCTTCGTAGAAGCGCTGGAAACGGTAATCAATCAGGGTATTTAGGTTTTCATCAGCTTGGATATAAACATCACCACCGTCACCGCCATCACCGCCATCAGGGCCACCTTTAGTGATGAATTTTTCACGCCAGAAACTGACAACGCCACTACCGCCATCACCAGCCTGAACTTTTACTACCGCTTCATCTACGAACTTCATCTTTTACTCCGACTACTTCGTGCGTGGATTAAATCTTACTATGTCATCCGACAATTTTAGCAGATGACAGATCTAAGCTCCCAGATTCAAATCGCTTAGGATCTTAGCGAGAAACTTCGATATGTCGACTGCCACAAATAAAAAACCCCGCCGATTCGGCAGGGCTTTTGAATTCAGCTTAAAGCTATTAAGTAATTTGGTTAAAAACCTAATTACTCAGCTTCGATGCTTACAAACTTACGGTTCTTAGGACCTTTCACTTCGAACTTCACTTTACCTTCAGTAAGAGCGAATAGAGTGTGGTCTTTACCGATACCTACGTTGTTACCAGCGTGGAACTTAGTACCACGTTGACGAACGATGATGTTACCTGCAAGTACAGATTCACCACCGAAACGCTTAACACCTAGACGTTTGCTTTCTGAATCGCGGCCGTTACGAGTAGAACCACCAGCTTTTTTGTGTGCCATTGTTAAACTCTCCTAATAGATTAAGCGTTGATACCAGTGATCTTCACTTCAGTGAACCACTGACGGTGACCCTGTTGCTTACGAGAGTGCTTACGACGACGGAACTTAACGATTTTAACTTTATCGCCACGACCGTGTTGTACAACTTCAGCAACAATTTTGCCGCCCTCTACAAGAGGAGCACCAACTTTGATGTCTTCGCCGTTAGCAACAAGAAGAACTTTATCAAATTCTACAGTTGCACCAGTTTCAACGTCTAATTTCTCTAAACGAAGAGTTTGACCTTCGCTTACACGGTGTTGTTTACCACCAGATTGGAAAACAGCGTACATATTTTACTCCGCTTTTTCCGCACAGCCTTTCTTGAGGGTGTGCGCTAAACTAATCATCAATAGGGCGCAGATTCTACAGAATAGATGCTCCTATGACAAGCCATATTTTGAAAAAATTGGCGAAAAGCTAATCGCCAAAGAAAAGTGCGGCAATCATGCCCTTTAGTAATGTATTAATCAACGTTTTTTAGTGTATTATTCGACAATTATATAAATCGAATAAGCCTTGCAGGGTCTAACTTCAGCCGGATATACGATGGATTTTAAAACTATCCAAGCGCTTACTGCCGATGACATGGCAAAAGTGAATGAAACAATTCAAGCCCAACTTAATTCTGATGTCTCTTTAATCAACCAGCTCGGTTTTTATATCGTGAGTGGTGGAGGCAAACGTCTAAGACCGCTTTTAGCGATACTGTCAGCCCGTGCACTTGGTTACCAAGGCAATGGTCATACAATGGCAGCTGCGTTTATTGAGTTCATCCATACAGCGACTTTGCTGCATGATGACGTGGTAGATGAATCAGACATGCGCCGTGGTAAAGCCACTGCGAATGCAGCATTTGGCAATGCGGCTAGCGTATTAGTTGGGGACTTTATCTATACACGCTCATTTCAGATGATGACAGAACTAGGATCCATGAAGATCCTTAAACTAATGAGCAATGCCGTAAACGTGATCGCCGAAGGTGAAGTACAGCAGTTGATGAACTGTAACGACCCTGACACGACAGAAGAAAGCTACATGCAAGTCATCTACTCTAAGACTGCGCGCTTATTTGAATCCGCAACTCAAATCGGTGCAATCTTAAATGATGCTCCTGAGCATGTTGAAATCGCAATGCAAAATTACGGTAAGTATCTAGGCACTGCGTTTCAGCTCATTGATGACGTCATGGATTACACTTCTGATGGCGAAGACATGGGTAAAAATGTGGGTGATGACTTGGCCGAAGGCAAGCCAACTTTACCTCTACTCCATGCTATGCGTAATACCACACCAGAAAACTCAATCATGATTCGTGAAGCGATTGAGAAAGCGAATGGCATGGATCGCTTAGAAGAAATTCTTGCGGTCATGAAAGAAGCAGGCTCTCTGGAATACACAACGCAAAAAGCTCTAGAAGAAGCAGACAAAGCAATCGCAGAACTATCAGTGTTGCCAGAGTCTGAATACAAACAAGCGCTTGTTACTCTGGCTCATGTCGCAGTACAACGCACGAAGTAATCAATAGCTACCCATAACGCAAGACTTATAGCAAAAAGGAAGAGCATGCTCTTCCTTTTTTACGTTTGATACCTAATGACGACGCCGGAGGCGCTAGTAATATCTGTCACTACCGCCATGCAGTTGTGGATCATCTTCTATTTCATCAAAGCTAACGGCGAGCTGCTGTTCAGTCCCTTGTTTGGACAACAATACCGTCTCTGCTTCATGGTCGACCACTAATATCGTACCGACGCCTTGTTGGCACTCAACAACCATGCCTTTACGGATTCGACTCGCTTCCATCATCTTCTCCTTCACTACGTGGTTTTATTCGACCATTTTTACGAAGTTGAGAAATCAAGGATCAAAAAAGCCGATCAAAATGATCGGCTTTCTTCTTATATAGGCTTTCTAGATTACTTTGCGAATTCAACACCAATGTTGATGTCGCCATTTAGTGTTTCTAGCATACCGTCTAATGCAGACTTTTCGTAATCGCTGAGTTTGCCGTAGCTTAGTACTTCTTCAACGCCTTCTTTACCCAGTTTCACAGGTTGCGCGAAGTAAGTCGCGTGTTCGCCGTCGCCTTCAACGTAAGCGCACTCAACTACGCCTTCTTCACCTTGAAGAGCACGAACCAGAGACAGACCAAAGCGACATGCAGCTTGGCCCATTGACAGTGTTGCACTACCACCACCCGCTTTCGCTTCTACAACTTCAGTACCTGCATTTTGAATACGTTTCGTTAATGCTTCTACTTCTTCAGCTGTAAACTCAACACCTTCTACTTGAGACAGTAGAGGTAAGATCGTTACGCCAGAGTGACCACCAATTACTGGCACGCGAACGTCACCTGGATCTTTGTCTTTTAGCTCAGCAACAAACGTTTCTGAACGGATAACATCCAACGTTGTTACACCAAATAGACGACGCTTATCATAAACACCCGCTTTTTTAAGAACTTCAGCAGCAATTGGCACTGTTGTATTTACAGGGTTTGTGATGATACCAACACAAGCTTTCGGACAAACAACCGCAATCTTCTCCGCTAGCGATTTAACGATACCAGCGTTTACATTAAATAGATCCGCACGATCCATACCTGGCTTACGCGCAACACCAGCAGAAATTAGCACAACATCCGCGCCTTCTAGTGCTGGAGTAGGATCTTCACCAGCGTAACCTTTGATAGAAACTGGCGTAGGGATGTGGCTAAGATCAGCGGCCACACCAGGAGTTACTGGAGCAATATCATATAGGGCTAGATCAGAACCAGCAGGAAGACGGTTCTTAAGTAGAAGGGCCAGGGCTTGACCGATGCCACCAGCGGCACCAATAACGGCTACTTTCATGTAGTTCTCCTTGAGAGTATTTCTCTTATAAACGTATTCGTAGGGTAGTTTGTAACCAACTTAAATAAAGCTATCGGAATCACAACTTGATTACAATCAATTAACGCTAGCTTTGCGACCTCGCGCAACTCGCTGTTACCGTGCTACAAATGGGGCTTGGATTATTCTTTTATTCTGTTGAAATGACAAGGAATTCAAGAAAACAGATACAGCCCTACTTCAGCGCGCTAAAGAATTCTATGTGGTATATAGTTTACAGTGACGCATCTAACATAATCCTGGGACTCTTTGGCACCGCCTGAATATATATGCGAGAATATGCAAAATTGCTGACCCGTAATAAGAGATTTGTAATGACTATGCGCAATTCAGAAAAACAAGACAACTTAGTTCGCGCCTTTAAAGCCCTGTTAAAAGAAGAAAGCTTTGGCTCACAGGGCGAGATTGTTGACGCACTCAAACAGCAAGGGTTTGAGAGTATCAACCAATCTAAAGTCTCACGTATGCTGACTAAATTTGGCGCCGTCCGTACGCGCAATGCAAAAATGGAAATGGTTTACTGTCTTCCTGCTGAGCTAGGTGTCCCAACAGTCAGCAGTTCTCTGCGTGAACTAGTACTAGACATCGATCGTAACGCAGCGTTAGTAGTAATTCACACTGGCCCAGGTGCAGCACAGTTGATTGCTCGCTTGCTTGATTCACTCGGTAAATCCGAAGGTATTCTTGGTGTTGTCGCAGGTGACGATACCATTTTCATTACGCCAACCATGGCAATTACGACTGAGCAACTCTTCAAATCAGTGTGCGAGCTGTTCGAATATACTGGTTAAGTTCTATAAAGCTTCAATCAGCTAACTCATTGTGGGTTATAAAAGAAGTCTCATTTTGTAGCCCATAATTTATGTAAATTTTTTGCTTACTCCGCTCATTCTTTAACCATCCATTTTGTGATTAACATCACGCAATTGATCTTTTTCATTTCAGTCACTAAACGTTAATTAAGCAATTGTTTTAAAAAGAATTAAATCACAAATTGAATCCTATCCCCTGATACAAAATTCAGACTTATCAACTATAACATTTAACAATTGGATAATTTTCTGCCAATTTTTTGTTATGATTCGCTCGCTTTTTCAAACGATTGGATTGAAAAAGGTGCCGTTTCCAAATAGGAAACTCCAGAAGTGATTTATGGTTATTTCCGGGTAAATAATGAATATAAGGAAGGGAAATTCATGGCATTTAACAAACTTCTCAAAGTAGGCGCTATCGCTGCAGCCGTAATGGGCGCAGGCGCAGTTAACGCTCAAGAGTTTATTACCATCGGTACTGGCTCTGTGACAGGTGTTTACTACCCAACTGGTGGTGCTATCTGTAAGTTGGTAAATAAAGGTCGTAAAGACCACAACATCCGTTGTTCAGTAGAATCGACTGGTGGCTCAATTTACAACGTTAACACTATCCGTGCAGGCGAATTAGATTTTGGTATCGTGCAATCGGATTGGCAGTACCACGGCTACAACGGTACGAGCAAGTTTGAAGAACAAGGCCCGTACAAGAAGCTACGCGCAATGTTCTCTCTTCATACAGAACCTTTCAACATCATTGCGCGTGCAGATTCAGGTATTGAAAACGTTGAAGACCTGAAAGGTAAGCGCGTAAACATCGGTAATCCAGGCTCTGGTGACCGTGCAACGATGGGCGTTGTCATGGAAGCGATGGGTTGGACAAACGACAGCTTCAAATTGGCGTCTGAGCTAAAAGGCTCTGAACGCTCTCAGGCACTTTGTGATAACAAAATTGACGCCTTCATTTACATGGTCGGCCACCCGAACGGTTCAATCAAAGAAGCAACCACATCATGTGATGCGAAGCTAGTTTCAGCAACAGGCCCTAAAATCGATAAAATTGTTGCCGACAACCCATACTACGCCTTTAGCTCAGTACCGGCTGGTATGTACCGCGGCACAGACAAAGACGTAAACAGCTTTGGTGTTGCAGCAACAATGGTAACGACCTCTGATGTTTCAGACGATGTCGCTTACAACGTGGCAAAAGCTGTGTTTGAAAACTTTGATACCTTCAAACGTCTACACCCTGCATTCGCAAACTTGAAGAAAGAAGACATGGTGAAAGCTGGTCTTTCTATTCCTCTTCACCCAGGTGCAGAAAAATACTACAAAGAAATGGGTCTAATTAAGTAATTTCCTCAGACTCTACATACAGGCAGGAAAGAATATTTTCTGCCTGTTTGAGCATACAGGTTGTAGCACGTTCTAACTGTATGCTTCATTCGCCAGTTTTCTTCTGAAAACTGCGAGCTCATACCCAAGAAAACTTAAACGCCGCCTAACAGAGTATCCAACAATCAACACTTTGAGTTCAGGCAGCAAAATACTCGAAAGCAAACTTCGCTCCATTCACTACACTGATAGAGGCGAAGTGTGGTTCTCGATAAAAATCAGACAGGACCATCAATAATAAGGAAAAAGTACATGGCGACGAATCAAGCTCCGTCACAAGATGTGCAAGAAATGGTGGCTCAGGCAGACACAGGTGCACGTAGCCCTTCGGGAATGCAAGGACGAATCCTTTGGTTTGTTCCTCTGTGTTGGTCACTATTTCAATTATGGTACGCATCCCCGTTACCATTTATTTTCAATTTTGGCGTACTGAACGACACGGAAGCGCGATCTATCCACCTTACTTTCGCGATCTTTTTGGCTTTCACTGCTTATCCAGCGATGAAGAATTCTCCTCGCGATCATATCCCTCTTGTTGATTGGATACTCGCGTTGGCTGGCAGCTTTTCAGCAGCCTATATATACCTTTTTTATACCGAGCTAGCAGGACGCTCAGGCGCACCGACAACGGTTGATATCGTTGTTGCTGTTATCGGTATGATCCTCCTTTTAGAAGCAACACGCCGAGCTCTTGGTCCACCATTGATGGTCGTGGCTGCTGTTTTCCTTACTTACACCTTTGCAGGCCCTTACATGCCTGACGTTATCGCACACAAAGGGGCAAGCTTGAACAAGGCCATGTCCCACTTGTGGCTAACAACAGAAGGCGTATTTGGGGTTGCGCTAGGTGTTTCTACCTCTTTTGTCTTCTTGTTTGTATTGTTTGGAGCAATGCTGGAACGCGCTGGTGCTGGTGCTTACTTCATTAAAGTTGCCTTCTCGTTACTTGGCCATATGAAAGGTGGTCCAGCTAAAGCGGCCGTTGTTGCATCAGGTTTATCTGGTCTGGTTTCTGGTTCTTCAATCGCAAACGTAGTAACAACTGGCACCTTTACGATTCCACTGATGAAGCGTGTTGGCTTTCCCGGCACAAAAGCGGGTGCGGTAGAGGTAGCGGCTTCAACCAATGGTCAGTTAACACCGCCAATCATGGGTGCAGCAGCATTTTTGATGGTGGAATACGTCGGTATCTCCTACGTTGAGGTGATTAAAGCTGCCCTACTTCCAGCGCTAATCTCTTATATTGCTTTAATTTACATTGTTCACCTTGAAGCATGTAAAGCAGGCATGACGGGCCTTCCTCGTCGCCACAACCCAACACTAGTACAAAGTCTGCTGTCCTTTACTGGCACAATCTTAGGATTGTGTGTGATCAGCGCATTGGTTTACTACGGAGTGGGTTGGACAAAGGACGTCTTTGGTGATGCCGCGACACCAATTGTTACCGTCGCACTATTAATCGCGTACGTTGGGTTGGTGAAAGTCTCAGCAAATCACGTGCAAGATGGCGCAATTGAGATTGATGCAGAATTAACAGAAGTACCTGATCCTGGTCCAACCGTTAAGTCAGGCTTGCACTACCTACTCCCTATCGTCGTATTGGTTTGGTGTTTGACTGTCGAACGTTTCTCACCTGGCCTTTCGGCATTCTGGGCAACGGTGTTCATGATTTTCATTTTGCTGACTCAACGTCCGTTGATTGCACTGCTGTCAAAGCAAGGTGACATGCTTCAGCAAACCAAAGATGGCTTTGTCGATCTTGCCGAGAGCTTAGTTTCTGGTGCGCGCAATATGATTGGTATCGGCGTTGCAACCGCGGCAGCGGGCACCGTTGTTGGTGTTGTTACACTAACGGGTATCGGCCTAGTGATGACCGACTTCGTCGAGTTTATCTCTGGTGGCAGCATCATTCTTATGCTGCTCTTTACCGCCATCATTAGCTTGGTTCTGGGGATGGGTCTGCCAACAACGGCGAACTACATCGTGGTCTCTACGCTAATGGCGCCGGTTATTGTTACGCTCGGCGCAGCGCATGGCTTAATTATTCCGTTGATAGCGGTGCACTTGTTCGTTTTCTACTTTGGTATTTTGGCCGACGATACCCCACCTGTAGGCCTTGCGGCTTTTGCAGCAGCAGCAATTGCGAAATCAGATCCAATTCGTACCGGTATCCAAGGTTTTACTTACGATATTCGAACCGCTATTTTGCCGTTCATGTTTGTGTTCAATACCCAGCTATTGTTAATGGGGATCGACTCTTGGTGGCATTTGGCACTCACGGTCATCTCATCGATCATTGCAATGCTGATTTTCTCTGCGGCAACTCAAGGGTGGTGGTTCACGCGTAACAAGTGGTGGGAAACAGTCCTATTATTAGTACTGACGTTTTCGTTTTTCCGTCCAGGTTTTTGGTGGGACATGCTGTACCCAGCGAAAGTTCTTTCTCCTGGCGTTGAGGTAGCTCAAATCACGGAAACACTAAATGTAGGAGAATCATTGGAGTTACGTGTTGCCGGTGAAAACCTTGAGGGCGACTACATTGAGAAAACGGTTCGTCTTCCATTCGAAGACAGTGCGACAACAGCAGACGCACGTATTTCATCTATGGGTCTGATGCTGACCGAAAGTGACAACAAAATGATTGTCGATATGGTTGAATTTGGTAGTCCAGCAGAGTCCGCAGGTATCGACTTTGATTGGGAAATCAAGTGGGTTATCCAGGATGCAGACCGTCCGATGAAAGAGTGGGTGTTTGTACCATGCTTAATGATTTTGCTGGTGCTTGCAATGAACCAAAAACGTCGTGCTCGTAAGGAACAATTGAGCGCATAACCGATTTGGCCCCGAGGATAAAGGGGCCTTAATGAGAGACATTGAATGTACAAACAAATTCTTGTTCCGGTTGATCTAAATGACCAAGGCTTTTCAGACCGAGCGGTTGAACTAGCGGTTTGGCAGGCAAAGCAAGCAAATGCTCAAATCCATCTTCTGACGGTACTACCTGGTATTCACATGTCGATGGTTGCCACATACTTTCCGAAAGATGCTGCGGCCAAAATGAAGCAAGACGTGAAGCAGCAACTAAAAACTTTCGCTAATGAGCATATTGCTGAAGATGTGGTTTACCAAGTGCATGTTGCTGAAGGCAAGGCCTACGCGACCATTCTTGATTATGCAGAACGTTTAGGCGCTGATCTCATCATTATGCCAAGTCACAAGCGCTCTAAAATCAATAAAGTAATGCTTGGCTCTGTCGCGAGTAAGGTTGTGGAATATTCTCCAATCAATGTGATGGTCGTAAAACCGCAAGGCTAAGTAAATACAGAAACGAAAAAGGACGCTAACATTAGCGTCCTTTTTATATTAAACAAGTAAGGGTTATGCCATCATTGGGTAATCGGTATAACCTTCTGCTCCACCCAAATAAAAGTGTTCTGGTTTCGCCTCATTAAGAGGTGCATTTTTCTTAAATCGCTCAACTAAATCTGGGTTTGCGATAAAGGGAACGCCAAATGCGACCACATCAACTTTGTTTTCTGCAATTGCTGTTGCCGCTTCTTGTGCACTGTAGCCCACGTTCGCCATTAAGTGACCTTGATAGTTTTCGCGTGCTGGCTTGAGAACATCTGCTTTTTGTACGCCTTTCAGATCCGCACGCATCACGTGCCAATAAGCAAGATCGAAAGAATTAAGTTGCTCTGCTAAGTAACGCACCAAGCCAACTGGATCACTGTCTTTCATGTCATTAAATCCATTTAGCGGAGATGTGCGCAGACCGACTCTTCCAGGTCCCCATACTTCAACGACTTCTTTCACTATCTCAAGTAAAAATCGAGCACGATTTTCAACCGAGCCACCGTATTCATCGGTACGTAAATTTGAACCGTCACGAAGGAAGTTATCAATAAGATAACCATTGGCGCCATGTATCTCGACCCCATCAAAGCCGGCTTTCTTGGCGTTTTCTGCACCTTGTTTAAACGCCGCAACAATGGAAGCTATCTCATCCACTTCGAGTGCTCGTGGTACCGTATATGCTTGCTTACCCGAAGGGGTATGGACTAATTCATCACGAATGGCCAATGCGCTCGCCGCTACAGGTGTTTTTCCTTCATTCAGATCAGGATGACAAGCTCGTCCCGCATGCCAAATTTGCAGTACAATCTTACCGCCTCTCTCATGAACCGCATCCGTTACCTTTTTCCAAGCTGCGATTTGCTCTTCGCTGTAAATGCCCGGCTCTGCCATGAAAGCAGACGTACCTTCCATCACCATGGTGCATTCAGCAATGATAAGTCCGGCACTCGCACGTTGAGCGTAGTATTCAACCATAAGGTCATTAGGAATATGGTCCGCACCAGCACGAGCTCGCGTTAAAGGCGCCATAATGGCACGGTTATCTAATGCTAATTGACCGAGTTCGATAGGAGAAAATAAGTCTACAGAGTTGGACATGTTGTTTACCTCAAATGACAATAACTTGATGGCTAAGGATGAGATGCCAGACTATAATCAGATTAATATTGAAACAATATGGATAATTGAAAGTGATTGTTCGCAATTTAGAAACAATTGACTTTAGAACGCTTTCTATCTTTGTCACAAGCTGTCGACTACTGAGCTTAACCAAGTGCGCGCTGGAGTTAAACCTACCAAAATCTACTGTTAGCAAAGCCATAACCAAACTCGAACAACACTTTGAAGCCAAACTCCTAGAGCGCACAACCCGAAAGTTAGTGATCACCGAAGCTGGCCAAATGGTTTTAGAGCGTGCTGCAAGCTTAGTTGAGGAATTCCACTCAATTGGCCATGACGTTCAGGAGATGGAACAACAGATCCAAGGCCGGCTGCGGATTTCCGCGCCACCAGCGTTGGATGCGTATATGGCGGAGCACATCTTTTTGCCATTTTTAAAACAATGGCCAAAAGTACAAATTGCGTTAGAAGCATCGAACGATTTTGTTGATCTGTTTTCACACGGCTTTGATATGGCAATTCGAGTCGGTCAGATAGTTGATGATCGATTGATCGCAAAAAAATTAGGCTATACCACTCGAGTCCTGGCTGCTAGCCCTGAGTATTTAGCTGAGTTCGGCGTACCTGAAACGCCAGAAGATCTGACAAAACACAACTGTTTGAGGTATCAATATGTTTCAGAAATAGGGCCTTGGACGCTGATCTCACACGATAATACCGTCAATGTTTCAATAACCAGTAACTTCTCAAGTACAACTGTAGAAGCAATATTGAAAGGCGCACTTAAAGGACTAGGCATCGCTAACTTACCTGTGCAGAACATGACGCAAGAGCTAGAAAGTGGCACCTTAGTCAGAGTGTTACCGCAATGGCACACGGTACCAATGCCTATTTATTTAGTCTATCGTCCTGGAGCAAACCGCCCACGGCGTGTACAAGCAATGATTGACCATATCATGAGCTTAAGATCTCAATTTGAATTTGGACCTCGGCATGGTTTGTGTTGCGGAGAAGCATAACCTAGCAACTATCAGGCACTAGCATGCGGCTCGGATAAATGCCGCAAGCTTCTCACTAGCATGCTGTTCACTCAATGCAGACATATCACCCGCGGCTTCCACTTTACCATCTGCCACAAACACAAAGTGGCTGGCAATCGCTTTGGCATCGCTTAAATGGTGCGTGACCATCAATACGGTTATTCCCCGCTCTGCTGCGAGTTTTTTTACCAAGCTCAGCATCTCTTCACGCAACACCGGATCAAGCGCCGAGAACGGCTCATCCAATAGCCACATGGGATGAGGCTGAACAAAACAACGCGCTAAGGCAACACGTTGACGCTGGCCACCAGAAAGATGCTCTGGCAAACGGTCGAGGTACTCTGCAACACCAACTTGCTGCGCGGCTTGTTCAATCTGACGATTTTGGTCCACCGTAAGCTTTAGCCCTGGGTGTAAGCCCAAACCGATGTTGTCACGCACCGATAAGTGAGCAAACAAATTGTGCTCTTGGAACAACATAGAGAACGGACGCAGATAAGGCTCTTTACGCACAATGGACTCACCATCAACACAAATATCACCACGGTCAGGATGGATGAATCCTGCCACCAACGCCAGCAAGGTTGACTTCCCTGCCCCACTTGGTCCCATCAGCGACACAATCTGTCCTTGCTCAATCGTTAAGTCAAAACGAAACAGTTCACGTTGGTAGGTGTACTGCACATCATCCAACACTAACATTACGCTCTCTCCTTCGTTTTCAATACTTTCTCAATCAAGGCAAAACAGCCCACACTCAACAACAATAAGGTCACCGATACCACCGCAGCCGCGTCCATCTGATAGCTGCCAAGCAGCTGGAATAAATACAGAGGTAAAGTGCGGAACTCTTGTCCGCCAAACAACGCAATAGCACTTAAATCGCCAATCGCAAACATAAAGCTGATCGCAAACGCATGTGCAAACGGCTTGCGTAGCGCCTGCCACTCCACCACTTTAAACCGTTGCCAGCCACGCATGCCTAAGCTGGCACATACATACTGATACTGTTGTTCAATGTGCAACATTGGCTGCGCTAGCGTTTTGATCACGTAAGGCAAAGCCATCAAACCGTTCACCAAAATCACGACAAAAAATGCCAAGCTAAAAACATCGGTAAATGCGCGCAGTAGTAAGAATAAACCGGTGCTAATCACCAGACCTGGAGTCACCAAAATAATGGTGCCGATTAACTCTATTTGATCGGCTCGCGTGTTTTTGTACTGCAACCGCCAACGGCGACTGGTCAATAGTATGGACACCCCTGCAGCGACCGCAAGCGCGCTAGCGACACAGGCGACTTTGAGGGAGTTCAATAGCGCAAACCAAAAACGCTCATCGGTTAATACTGTCCAAACTTGTTGGTTGATGCCACTCAGTAACACCATCAATAACGGCGGTATTACCAGTAAAAAGGCACCTATGATCCAAAAGCTATCCCAAGCTTTTGACCACCCATGATCCTTCGTTAAAAATTGCTGTACCGATGTGCTGCCAGCACTGATAGCAACAGGCTTTGTTAACTTCTGCACACCAATAGCAAGCAGTCCACATAACAGCATCTGCCACAACGCTAATAACGCACCAGCTTGTAAATCAAAATCAAACTTAATCGCTTGATAGATGGCTAGCTCAATAGTGGTGGATTTTGGCCCGCCCCCCAACGCCATTACAGTAGCAAAGCTGGTAAAGCACAACATAAACACCAACCCACAAACGTGGGGAAGCTGCTGCATTAAACGCGGCCATTCTACCCAGCGAAACTTATTCCAATGGCTCATCCCAAGATGCGCGCAAAGCTTATGCTGCTCGGCAGGAATAGACTCCAAGGCTTGCAGAAGCAATCGCGCCGCGTAAGGTAAATTAAAGAACACATGGGCGAGTAAAATGCCGTTCAAACCGTAAATAGAGAATGGCAGTTTAGTGTCGAAACTTTGCAACCACTGCGCCAACAAACCACTGTTGCCATAAATCGCTAACAGCCCAAAAACACCAACCAAAACCGGCAAAACCAGTGTCGATGCAAATAGCTTAAGCAGTAATGATTTACCAATAAATTGGCGACGCGAAAGTGCGTGCGCTACTGGAATGGCAAAGCCAACACTGAGCAATGTGGAAAGAAAAGCTTGGTAAAAGCTGAACTTGGTGACATGTTGATAGTACGGGTCGCCCCATACCACAGACACATCAAGTGAAGGGGCTTGAACAATCAAAGCACCTAGGGCAGAAATAACAAAGGTCGCGATGATCATCGCGACCCCTAAACCTATTTTTGGAACAGAATTCAAAGGTAAAACCTATCTCATTCAGATGAGGGTGGAAACGTCAGCTAAAACGTCAATGCGCTTTGCCATTCGCGAATCCAAGACTTACGCATTTTTGCCACTTCATCAGCACTAAAGCTCAACGACTTGCTTGGAACACTCAAAGTTTCAAAACCTTTAGGTAACTCAACGTCAGTGACTGGGTACATCCAGTTACCCGTTGGCATCGCCGATTGGAACTCATCACTTAAAATGAAACTCATAAATTGATCAGCAAGTTCTGAATTTTTTGCCCCTTTCACTTTGGCGGCGACTTCAACTTGCATGTAGTGGCCTTCAGCAAAACTCGCCGTAGCAAACTTCGAATCGTTTTCCGCAATTAAGTGGTACGCAGGTGAAGTGGTGTAAGAAAGCACTAAATCGGACTCACCATTGAGGAACATAGAATACGCCTCAGACCAACCTTTCGTGACCGTTACGGTTTTGCTCGCTAGCTTCTGCCACGCTTGCGTCACATCGTCGCCATAAATAGATTTCATCCATAGCATTAAGCCTTGGCCCGGCGTTGAAGTCCGCGGATCTTGGTAAATCACTTTCAGATCGTCGCGCGTTTCCACCAGCTCTTTCATGCTTTTCGGCGGATTAGCCAGTTTCTCTTTGTTGTACACAAACGCGAAGTAGCCGTAATCGTACGGTACAAACGTCGTGTCACTCCAACCGTTTGGTAACACTGTGTTAGCCGTATCCACATTGTGCTCGGCAAGCAGACCGGTTTTCTTCGCTTCTGCCATCAGATTGTTATCCAAACCTAACACGATGTCGGCTTTGCTATTACCGCCTTCAAGACGAAGACGATTCAGGATCGACACACCATCGTCTAATGCCACGAAGTTAACGTCACAGCCACATTTTGCTTCAAAAGCTTGCTCGATTTTAGGACCCGGCCCCCAATCTGCGGCAAAAGAGTCGTAGGTATAGATGGTTAATGTGTTTTCAGCGGCAAACGCTGAAGTAGAGGTGATTGCAGCTAAGGCAATCAGATTTAGAGTGGTTTTCACTGCTCGCTCTCCATGAGTATTTCAGAGAAATAAGTTGAGCGGCACAGGGTTTGAGGCGGCTATTAAGGATTTCCAATATCCAGACTCAATTCCTACGCCAGCATTATCTGGTTCAGGTAATACGGGTCCCTAGTAAAGCACTTAGGTCTCAGCGCCCAAATGCATTGATTGACTCAATGCAAAATGGGTTTGCTCCCCGATGAGTTGGATGGATTGTAAAGGTATTTGAGTGGTTACACAATCAGCTCACGAGCGCTGGTCATAGCCCCAACGAGGCACCAAACCTTGCTCAATACCTAAGTGGTCGAGAATTCTCGCCACCATAAAATCCACTAAGTCTTCAATGCTCTTTGGCTGATGGTAGAAGCCCGGGGCCGCTGGCATGATGGTGACGCCCATTTGCGATAGCTTGTGCATGTTCTCCAGATGTAGCGTTGAAAATGGCGTTTCACGAACCACGAGCAACAGCTGCCCGCGCTCTTTCATTACTACATCAGCGGCCCGTTCGATCAAGTTGTCCGACATACCGTGTGCTATGGCCGCAACGCTTCCCGCAGAGCATGGGCAAACCACCATTTGCTTGGGTGCAGCAGAACCAGACGCAACCGGCGAGAACCAATCGTCTTTACCGCAAACGGTGATGTTATTTGGATTGCAGTTCAGGTGCTCTACTAATGCTTGCTGTGCTGCTTCTGGGCCACTTGGCAGCTTAAGATTATGCTCGGTTGCCATCACAACACGAGCTGCCGAAGAAATCAGAACGTAGACATGATAATCCGCCGCAACCAAGCATTCTAAAAGACGAAGGCCGTAGGGAGCACCAGAAGCCCCCGTTAATGCCAACGTGATGGCTTTTTTGTGAGAGGGTTGTGTTTTGTTTTGCATATCAATCAGGCTTTTTGTTTTAACTGCTCAAGAAGTTTTCCGTGAATACCACCGAAGCCACCATTACTCATGACTAGAATTTGGTCACCTGCTCGCGCACGTTCGACGATCTTGGCTACAAAGTTATCTATATCCACATCGACAAACGCTGGCTGTTTGCATTGGTCGGCAATGTCTTGCACAGACCACTCGATATTATCTGGCTGGAACAAGAAGACTTCATCTGCACTGTGTAGTGACTCTGCAAGTGTGTTTTTGTGTACGCCACGCTTCATGGTGGCAGAACGCGGCTCTAACACAGCTAGGATGCGTTTTTCACCTACCTTGTTACGCAAACCACCGACAGTAAGTTCAATTGCCGTTGGGTGATGCGCAAAATCATCGTAAACCGTCACACCTTGTTCTTCACCTTTCAGCTCTAAACGGCGCTTGGTATTGATGAAACGCCCTAATGCTTGGCAAGCAAGATCCGGAGTGACTCCAACATGTCGTGCAGCAGCGATTGCCATCAGCGCATTATCCACATTGTGGTCACCCACCAAATTCCATTCGACGGTACCAACCTTCTCGCCTTGCAACGCAACGTCAAATTTTGAGCCATCAAGCACTAATTTGTGCGCTTGCCAGCCACCATTCTCACCAGAGAACTGTTTTTCAGTCCAGCAGCCACGCTCTAATACATCCGCTAACGCCTGATCTTTTCTCGGCGCTAAGATCAATCCATTGCCCGGTACAGTTCGCACTAAATGATGGAATTGGTGCTTGATCGCTTCTAGATCATCGAAGATATCAGCATGATCAAACTCAAGATTGTTCATGATTAAAGTGCGAGGATGGTAATGCACAAACTTAGAACGCTTATCGAAAAAAGCACTGTCATATTCGTCCGCTTCAACGACAAAAAACATACTTTCACCCAAACGAGCAGACACTCCGAAGTTACCGAGTACCCCACCGACTAAGAAACCCGGTTGATAACCACAATCTTCAAGTATCCAAGCAAGCATGCTCGACGTGGTCGTTTTCCCATGTGTACCCGATACCGCCAATACCCAACGATCATGCAGCAAAAACTCGTTGAGCCACTGCGGGCCAGAGGTGTAACGCATGTTAGTGTTGAGCACATGCTCGACACAAGGGTTGCCACGGCTCATCGCATTACCAATCACCACAAGATCTGGTTGAGGGTCGAGTTGAGACGGGTCAAAGCCTTCAATAATTTCAATACCTTGAGACTCAAGCAGTGTGCTCATTGGCGGATAAACGTTGGCATCAGAACCAGTGACTTTATGTCCTAATTGGCGCGCTAGAATCGCTGCGCCGCCCATAAATGTGCCACAGATACCCAAGATATGAATGTGCATAAACTAAACCTTGTAATGCGTTTTTTAATGCTTTCATTATCGCGATTACCGCCTGAAAAGCGAGTGACTTTAGCCTTCTTCTTGCAGTCCCTTTCACAAATATGACAAGGTTGAACACAGACTGTACAACCTCTTGCTTACTGATGAATCCCTCAAACAAGTCTACAAATAAATTGAGATCTCAAACAGTTACTTCATTACCATTAAAAAGATCTGCGACTTAAACTTACATCCAGCGCAATCGTTTAACATCCATAAAGAGATGCTCACTTGCGCACTACCCCCAATGAAATGAAAATGTAAGGATTAACCATGTCAGGACTGCGCACCCTAGGCGAGTTCATTGTCGAAAAACAAGCGGATTTCCCCCACGCTAGCGGTGATCTATCATCCCTTTTAGCCTCCATTCGTTTAGCTGCAAAAATCGTTAACCGCGAAATCAACGCAGCGGGTCTCGGTGATATCACTGGTGCTGTAGGCACGGAAAATGTCCAAGGTGAAGATCAGCAAAAGCTCGATGTTTACGCGAACGATAAGTTCAAAGCCGCGCTTGAAGCTCGTGATCAAGTGTGTGGCGTTGCCAGTGAAGAAGAAGACGAAGCAGTTGCGTTCAATAAAGAACTCAACCAAAACGCCAAATATGTAGTACTGATGGACCCACTTGATGGTTCTTCTAACATCGATGTGAACGTCTCTGTTGGTACTATCTTCTCGATTTACCGTCGTGTTTCTCCAATCGGTACTCCACCAACTGAAGAAGACTTCCTACAACCTGGTCACAAGCAAGTGGCTGCGGGCTACGTGATTTACGGCTCCTCCACCATGTTGGTATACACAACTGGTAACGGCGTAAACGGCTTTACTTACGACCCATCTATCGGCAGCTTCTGTCTTTCTCATGAAAACATGATGATTCCTGATGATGGTAAGATCTACTCCATCAACGAAGGTAATTACATTCGTTTCCCTCAAGGGGTGAAGAAGTACATCAAGTACTGCCAAGAAAACGTGCCAGAAGACGGTCGCCCATACACTTCTCGCTACATTGGCTCGCTGGTTGCTGATTTCCACCGCAACCTACTGAAAGGTGGTATCTACCTTTACCCAAGCACACAAAGCCACCCACAAGGCAAGCTACGCCTGCTTTACGAATGTAACCCTATGGCATTCCTCATTGAGCAAGCTGGCGGCATTGCATCGGACGGCGTGAATCGCATTATGGACATCAAGCCTACTGAGTTGCACCAGCGTGTACCTTTCTTTGTGGGTTCGAAGAACATGGTTCGCAAAGTTGAAGAGTTCCTTGAACTGCACCGCGACGAAGAATAATTTCAGACCTTTGTCCAACGCGGCAGGTGTTTACCTGCCGCGTTTTTGTCGCTAAAGTGAAACGCGAATTTATCATCAGATGAAGCCGCTTTTGTGTGACTCATCGTTAATGAAAAGGAATATTCTAATGAGCTTAAACCATGTACCAGCAGGCAAGTCGCTGCCTGAAGATATCTATGTCGTTATCGAAATTCCTGCAAATGCAGATCCAATCAAGTACGAAGTAGATAAAGACTCTGGTGCTGTATTTGTCGACCGTTTCATGTCTGCACCAATGTTCTACCCATGCAACTATGGCTATGTGAACAATACCCTGTCTCTTGATGGCGACCCAGTCGACGTATTGGTACCAACACCATACCCACTCATGCCAGGTTCAGTCATTCGCTGCCGTCCTGTTGGCGTTTTGAAGATGACAGATGAATCGGGTGAAGATGCAAAAGTGTTTGCGGTTCCCCACTCAAAAATCTCGAAAGAGTACGAGCACATCCAAGATGTGGACGATATTCCAGAACTACTGAAAGCGCAGATCACGCAATTCTTTGAGCGTTACAAAGAGCTTGAAGCAGGCAAATGGGTGAAAGTGGATGGTTGGGCAGATGTTGCTGCCGCTAAAGCTGAGATCCTAGAATCTTACGAGCGCGCTCAGAAAAAATAAGCATCACTGCTGATACAAAATTAAAAAGAGCTGCTCTAGGGCAGCTCTTTTGCTTTCATCTTACCTGTGTCAACTAGATAGGTGCGCCTGCTGAAGACATTCGTCCAGCGTCGTAGTCATGTTGAAAGAAGGGGTCAACATCATCACAAATGCCAAAATACGGACGCCCGATAACACCGAGCATATAAGCACTTTGCTCGCAATACTCTTGTTTACCTTGCTGGTAACCCGCTTGATAAGCCATTATCAGTTCTGGCGTCGCATGGTTAACATCATCCAGCTTCGCAATTCGCTCCTCAGATAACTCCCGTAATCCATCTAAAGCTGACTGCTTACCAAACACTTGCCAATCGGTCACATTATTCGAAGTCGGTAGTGTTGTTTGTGCACATGCAGCAAGAAGCAACGCCATTACTCCAATTACGAATGTTTTCATCGTGACTCCTTAGTGTTTAGCTCGTTGCTATTGATAATGTCAGTATAGCTCACACCTTTTGACACCAATCTCCGGAAGCGATTTCTTCGGTTAACTGCTCAGTATCTTGATATAAGTAGATCCAAGCTTGGCCAAAAGGCGTAACGATGCTCTCTCGGCGATATTCCACTGGCACATCTTCTAACCTATCTAGCTCAGATAAGGTTTCATCATCAATCAGATACACTTCACCTTGAATCGAGCGTTGCCCAACAGACAACGCTGGATAAGGGCCTAAGTCATACATTGCAAATTGAGCATCCGTTTCATGTAAACCAAGAAACTGCGCCGAGCGCAAATACTGATGGTTGTACTCTCCCTTGCGTAACGTGCCGTAGACAAAAATCAAATGCTGCATAACCACTCCTTAGTCATGACTGTGTATGCTTAGGTTAAAGCACTTTAATCGAACTCAAACTGATAGAGTAGGTCAACGGCGCTATCTACACCAGATACCGCTTCTAAATACAAGTCTTGCATCAATCGGTAACGCACAGTGAACTCACCTAGGGAGTTAAAGATGCCGACACCATATTTCACCTGCAAACCAGGCAGAATATAACCACTCACCGTCACTTGCGAATCATCGCCCGACCCAGCAGTGTCCAGCTGTAAATCCTGTACGCCAAAGGCTTCACCGATTTCACCAACCACACGACCACTCTTCGCCAAGCTTAAACCAATTAAGGTAGTCGTCATTGCATTACCACCGGCTTCACCATCAATATCTTGACCACGAAGTAGATAAGAAAGTGCATTGGCTTGGTTCATCGCGGGCTCTGAGAAAATTTCTATACTCGGATCAGATGCTGGGCCCGACACTTGTACCCCCGCAATGACATCATCTTGGGTATTGTCTGGATTACGAATCGCTTTGATAGACAAGTAAGGTTGATCTGGTGGACCATTCATCAGAATCTTACCTTCTTTAATCAATAAGTCCTGACCAAACGAACGATAAGAACCGTCGACAACATTCACTTCACCAACGATGAAAGGACCTTTGTCTTTTTGTGTCACGTTTAGGTTCCCTTTCAACCCACCTTTTAAACCAAAAGCGGCAAGTTGGAAGTCATCACCAATTTTAATGTTGATGTTCGTTTCCACATCAAACGGCATCGCAGCGACATCGTCCACTGGCTGCAAGTTTTTATCGAGAATAACGGTATCACTCGATACACCTACCGCACTTGGTGGAAGCTCTTCGACGACAATTCTGCCCCATGGCAAATTAATATCACCCTCAATTTTCGCAAGCTGAGGAGTCACATCTATTGTCATGTCAGGCTCAACTTTGATTTTTACCATTGGAGGCAAATCAACATTGAGCTCTTTAGCAAATACACGCGCTTTAGTGCGCCAGTTCTGTAAGTCCTGCCAGTCGGCATCACCGGTAACGTTCAACTCACCATCCGGGGTTAAAATTCCGGCATCCAAGTCCGCTTGATGGCCTTTAAAGTTGATGACGACCTGCCCTGAGTTTATATCTATCGGTGTGACTTCACCCTGTAGCTTCATTTGGTCAATCAAGAACTGACCATTAACCTTCGGATGCATGACGTCACCTGATATCGCTAGGTCAGTATTCATGTTTGCTTTAAACAAGCTGTACTCACCAATCAACGGTGCCAAGAAATCCAAGTGGAACGTAGAGAGTGAAACCTTACCATCAATAGTGGGCTTTTCAGTCGAGACATTCAGTAAAGAAACCTTACCAGACAAGTCGCCGTTATCTTTCACATCAAATAGCCACTCGGCATCAAGCTTGTCTTTCGCTAATGCTGCTTTAAAGTTGAAGCTTTCCCAACCGACTTTAATTGGCTGTTCAAGCGCTTGTTCAACTTGGCCTTTTGGCATATTGACACTTAAGGTTACTTCAGGCTTTTTCTCTGGTGCCCATTTAGCAAAAGCCTGTGCATTAACCGAGCCTTGCAGCTTGGTTTCTGGCGGCAGGAATTGTTTGATTTGGTCAAAATCAAAATCATTGATGGCTAACTTCGCCTGGCCACTCTTACCGACACTAATGTCTTCGGTTAGACATACGCTCGACTCCGCTTGCAACCAACAATGCGCTTGAACGTTCGCGATCTGTTTGTCGATATTGACCTTCACCGCGGTCGATTTTTGCAACGCCCACGGGCCTTGTTGCGAGCTCAGCGTCAAGCGGCGCAGCGCCCCATCCCAAATCATTTCTGGTTTCTGCTGGAATGTCCCTTCAATTTCTAAACTGGTCGACACCAGGTCAGACACTACATCGAGCGTCAGTTGATGCAGTTTTTCATCCCCAGAGACTTCAAGGTCAGCACTATCAACTTTTATGTCGTCATAGGTAATGTTGTTCGCAATAAGGCTTATGTTCGCTTTTGGTGCTGGCAGAGGCTTCACATCACCCTTTAAGGTGATCGTTTCTACGTTCGCCTGTTGCTGCCAGTTAATCTGATTTAAAGCGAGATCAAGATTGATGTCTGGTTCTTTCAAGCTACCACGTAGTGCGACTTTACCTTGCATCTTACCTGCAAGGTCCGGAACACTTTTCGCAAAATCAGGGAAGTTAACCTCAACATCCATCAGAATTTGCTTATCTATCTTACCCTTTGCACTGAGTTGGTTTGGACCATGAGAAAGCGCCAAACCCTGAGTGGTAAGTTGGATGTCTTCGCCTTTGCCGTTTTTATCAGACGCTTCAAGTTGCCCTTCAACATTCAGCGGATACCCTCGCAAAATGCCGTCAATGTCTAACTTAGGCAAACTGACTTGCCAACCGCCTTGTTCTGTTAACGACCCCGAAGTCGAAAGATTACCGCTGATATCCCCTTCGGCTTCTTTCCACTGCAATCCTGGTTGAATGTTTTTCAGGTTTAAGTCAGCTTGCCAGTTGATTGGCGCGGCCCAATTGGCCATGACTTTCCCAGAGAGTTCGCCTCCCAGGGTTTTCACTACAAGGCTTTCGAGGTCAATTTGCTCTAACGTACCTTTGCCGTTTAGTGCGACATCAACGGCGGGAATATCTTTGCCTGACGCTTTGGTTTCTAATGCGACTTCGTAGCCATCAAGTGAGCCTTTTGCCGCCAAGCTTGGTACAGAAACCTGGTAATCGCTTTGTCCAAATAGCGGCCATTGCGCCTGTACATTTTTAATCGCGACATCAAACGGTAACTGCGTTTTAAGCGGTTGAATATCACCTTTGATCTCCGCTTGTACAAGCTCAGAAAGCGTAGCATTTAGTGACAAATCACCAACCGAACCCGAGACCGAAAGCGACAGTTTTTGTCCCTTCGCATCCGCTTGCTTCACTAACGCGTCCAGTTGCGCTTTGATAGGGTAATCAGAAGAAAGCGTCACTTGTGTGCTCAACTTGCCTTCCACTTCTGGCATGTCGAGCTCTAATGTTTTGACATCAACACGCTCACCGCCTGCTCTTGCAACCAAACCAAGATGATTGACGATCACTGGCGTTCCACCTGCCAGTTTGAAATTGTGAATATCAAGACGACGCGCTTCAACCGTCAGTGGAATCCATACTTCGGGTAACACAATATCTTGCGGCGTAACGTCAGTTTCTTTCGGCTCCTCGGCAGCCGCTTCAGGTTCAGCCTCACTTGGTGCTAAAGCCACATTAATGTCTTTCAACGCGGTAGGTGCGATCACCAAACGATCACCCTGCATCGACAAAGCTGTCGAGAATGTTTGCCAATCAATTTGATTGCCCAGCACATTGACATTGATGTCATTAAAGCTGACTTTATTAACAAAAATTGGCACTGGCGTACTGATAGAACGCAGTGGTGGTGTTTCCTCTTGCTCCTCGCTTGCTGGCGGTAGCTCTGGCATCTTAAAGTCAAGCCCCTGCAGTCTTAACTCATCGACACAGACCTTAGGGTCAAAGAAACAGCGGAAGTTCACTGCCAATGCTAAACGCTCGACTTTGGCGTCGATATTCAAAGACTCATCGAAAAAACTGACGTTATGCAGTTCGAAGCGAGGAAACAATGAACCCTGCACTTTTTCAATCTGCAATTGTGGTAGTGCTTTTTCGGCTCCCCACAAGGCAAATTTGAGGCCTGGGTGGGTAAATAAAACTGTCGCGACAATAATGATGAGCAACAGCAATAGACCAATCAAACTGAGCGACAGCCATTTGGTCCACTTAAACATCATTTTGATCATAGCTCAGGCCCCAATGAGAAGTGGATACGAAACTCTCGTTCTGGTTTTGCATCCAACCCCCATGCAAAATCAAAACTAACAGGGCCCACCGGAGACGCCCAGCGGATACCAACACCAGCACCTGATTTCCAATCTGGTGTTTCATTAAACGCATCACCAATATCGTAAAACGTTGCAGCCCACCAGTTTCCATAAACACGATATTGGTATTCTAATGTACTGCTAACAATGTATTTACCCCCCGTCAGGGCGCCACTCTCATCCACAGGTGAAATAGATTCATAGCCGTAACCACGAATATTATTGTCACCACCAGCGAAGAAACGCAGCGACGGTGATAGTTTTTCAAGTTCATCGGTAATATTCGCACCACCTTCTAAGCGGAACAAACCACGATGATTCTCTCCAATACCACGAATCCAAGAAGTCGAGCCAATTAAGCGGAGCACTCTAGTTTCAGAAAGCATAGCGGTATCACCATACTCAATAGTGATGCTTTGCTTGTCTCCCCACATTGGCATATTGCCCCCTCGAACCCTAGTCCGAGAAAATGTCGCACCTGGAAGTACGAAGTTGAATTCATCATCTTGTAAACCTTGCGTAAAGCTCTCGTACAAATGACGAACATAAACGGTATTATGCCAACCACCGTCTGCTAACCAATGACGCTCCACTGCAAGGTTAGACTCGATACTCTGCGTGTCACGGTTGTCTAGGTTTTTAAGCCCATATTGAACTTGATAATAATCGTTAGCGACATCTTCTAAAGGAATTTTGTAAGAAGCAGTCACGGTTTGCTCTGGCTTAGATAGGGATAAAGCGGTGTTGAAACTGTGTCCTCGGGAGCTCACCCAAGGTTTCTTCCACTTCAACGTTCCTCGAACGCCGACATCCGTTGAGTAACCAATACCCGTCTCGATCTGATTCTTCGAAGCAGGAGATAAAGACACTTTAATTGGCAAGTCTCGGCCATCATCAAGCCTATCCAATTCAGGCTCAACAAAAACTGAGGAAAACCACTCCGTATTTGATAGCTTCTGGTTAAACTCGCCCAGCTTCGAAACGTTGTATGGGTCCCCTTCTTTAAAAGGTTGTAGTGATGCGACACGGTCTTCCCAGATGTGGTTGCCAATAAAAGAAACGTCGCCAAAATTGAAACGTATTCTACTGCTGTAGTGCAAACGGACATTAGCTTCGTTCAGATCAGGGATAACCTCTAATCGACTTAGCGTAAACTCACCATTGAAGTAACCACGCTGAAGCGCCAAGTTACGAATGCCTGACTTAAGGGTGTCGTATTGGCCTTGATTCAAAACTTGGCCAACTTTGAGCGGAGAGCGCTCAATAAGTTTTGCAAACTCTTCATCGTCCTTGGCCTCTCCAGTGATGACCACATCCATGACTTTCACTTTCACTGGCAAGCCCGGCTTGATGAGCACAATTAACTCATCATTCGCTTCAGGAATAGAGTATGAAATTTTTGCATGATAATACCCAAGCGCGTTAAGCGCTTCAGTGATACTTTGATCTAATCTCGCTTGAAAACGCAGAGAAGTGGAGTAATCCTTCTCTGGAATAGATGATAGATACGCACTGACATTCTCTTCTAAAGCGCCATCAATGCCTTTCAAAGTCAAAGAAACATCGGCATAGGCACCATGAGAAAAGGCAAACAGGCCAACAATGGTGGGGAGAGCTTTTTTTATCATGCTTTTATGGCTGAATGAGGTTAAGTAAACGTAAATAATGATAACGCCAATTAGATTCTAAGTCTGTAATATTAATAGGTTTAACGCGGTCTATGTCATCACAGCATCAGATACAGACGAAATGAAAAAGTTCGCAAATTTAAGACACGTATTGAAGGACAAATACCATGCTCAACAAACAAACATTGATCAGTATAGAAGATGCCTTGCCAGGTAGAGATCAACCAATGCAGATTGACGATCATCATTTTGTAAATAAATCTAACCTAAAGGCGCCTCTGGCGTCACACCAACAGCAGATTTTGCTCGGAATGGGCTGTTTTTGGGGCGCTGAGCGCGTATTTTGGCAACTCGACGGCGTTGTATCTACTTCGGTCGGTTACGCTGGGGGGTACACACCCAATCCCACCTATGAAGAGGTCTGTACAGGTAAAACGGGTCATACAGAAGTCGTACGAGTCGTTTTCGATGAACGCGTCATCTCATTAGAAAAGCTACTGGCTGTTTTTTGGGAAAAACACGACCCAACTCAGGGAATGCGTCAAGGTAACGACTTAGGTACTCAATATCGTTCAGCAATTTACACTTATTCGACGGAGCAGCTCGAGAGCGCAGAGAAATCGAAACTCTTGTATCAACAAGCACTGCAAGAAGAGCAACGCGCGAACATCACCACCGAAATACAACCAGCAGGTCCGTATTACTTTGCGGAAACCTACCACCAGCAATATTTGGCGAAAAACCCTGATGGTTACTGTGGCATCGGAGGAACGGGAGTTTGCTTCCCACCAAGCCTCCAAGGATAAACCTAACCAGCAACAAAAAGAGCGACCGATATGGTCGCTCTTTTCTAAATCTAAGTGGGTACCAAGCTAACTAAGCCGATAATGATGCTATCACTTGGTTGACTTCTTTAAAGATGGTGAGCCTTTTATGATCGTTGACGTCAGGTAGTAACACTTTGCCATTGTCGAACTGAAAACAGCCAACCCCAACAATAAAAAATTGACCTTTGAACAACGTTTTAACAAAACGGGCCACTTGTAATGGTCGATATACAGCAAACTCACGTAGCATAACTCACCTCAATTCCTTTGAGAAAACACGGATTGCTTATTTTTCCTCTGCAATCTTAATGCGCAATTTGCGACGGAACTCATTTTAGCAAATTCTAAATATAACGCAAGATTACACCACTCCATACGTTAAATAAATGTTATCAACGGTCCTACAAATTTCTAGGATCTGGATATATACTGGAAGCTTCCAAACCTCGTACGGAATATAACAATATGAAAACTAAGACTCTCCTACCTCTATTACTGGCCTTAACGCCAAGCTTGACCTTTGCACACAACTTGTCCGTGGGAAAAAGCGTTCCTCCTGTCAATGTTGCCGCTTACGGCGAGATTGTTTTACAAGGCGAAGGCGTTGCATACCAACCCTGGGCAACTCAACATATGCAAGGCAAAGTTCGTGTCATTCAAGCCATTGCAGGCCGTAGCAGTTCAAAAGAGATGAATGCCCCTTTAATGTCAGCAATAACAGCGGCAAATTTTCCACAAGAAAGCTACCAGACGACGACTATCATCAACCAAGATGATGCAATTTGGGGGACAGGCTCTTTCGTGAAGTCTTCAGCTCAAGACAGTAAAAAAGAGTTTCCTTGGTCATCCATGGTTCTTGATGAAAATGGCGTAGTTGCTAATACTTGGGACCTGAAAGAAGAAAGTTCGGCCATTATTGTTCAAGACAAAACGGGCAAAATTCTGTTCGTCAAAGAGGGCGCACTTGAGCAAGATGAGATAACAAAAGTCATTGAGCTTATTAAACAGAACATCTAGCTTCATTGAATGGCTCCTTGCTCTTGTTGTAAGGAGCTATATGAATTTGATTAGAAGCATGGGCAGTGATAACTCTGCTCTTTATAAGTGCGACACTTCCATCAGAGAGTATTACCAATATTTTTCGGCACGTATGTGTGGAGTTAAATTTTTCTGCTAGCCAACAAAAGAGTGAACTTTTATTCATTATGGGTGTTATATTATAACAGTCGGTAAGAGGAGCTCAGATGTACCACCACCAGCAAAAAACACTAAGATATTGGTATCGCACTGCTTTATTTTTCAGTGTTGCGTTGCTGATCGCTTGGAACTTTGCGGTTGTACTTCATCAAGTCGATCTGACGCCCGACCATCATACCCATCATCATTGCCAATTATTTTCTGGTGTTCAGCACGGTATAGCAAAGGTACAACCTACCCTCTCTACACCGACTTTTACGCGCGCCCAGCATCATCATGTTTTTTTGCATCTCGTGTACGGCGAAGAAGTTCTTGGCGCTGCTCGTGCCCCTCCTTATTTTGCTTAATTTCCAAACTATTCCACACTCAAAATTATTGAGTTCATTTCCGCACCTAGTGTGTCAGGGAACAATAACTTAGTGAAACTCGAATCTGAGCAATACCGCCTTTGGTTAATGCCAGTAAAATTAGGAAAAATACAATGTCATCAAAACACGTTTTAGCCCTTGCTATTGGCCTCACTTTATCGACAGCAGCGAATGCAAACGAATACCGCCAGCATGGTGCTCATGTGCATGGTCACGTCGAGTTTAATATCGCCCAAGATGGCAAAGATCTGTTAGTAGAGATCACAGCTCCTGGAGCTGATGTTGTGGGTTTCGAACATGCTCCAGAAAACGCACAACAAGAGCAAGCGCTTAAACAAGCCGTCGCTACACTCGAAGACAGCAACGCATTGTTCGCTATTAACTCACAAGCTGATTGTAATGTTGAAGAAGCTTACGTGAGCCACAACCTAAGCGAAACTCATGAGGAACATGATCATAGTGAGCACGACCATGATGACCATGCACATCACGATCATGAAGGACACGAACACCATGATCATAATGAACATCATGATAAACATGACCACCATGACGATCATGATGAGGCGCACGATCATGGCGGTCACGGTGAATTTTCGGTGCAATATCGCTTCAATTGCGAACAAGTTAATCAGCTTAGCCAAATCCAAACCGATTGGTTTAACCAATTCCCAACTACAGAGTCCATCAGCGTCAATATATTCACTGATACCATGCAATCAGCAATTAAATTAAGCAAAGATAACACCCAAATCGTAATCAAATAACACGAGTGGCGTGTAAGTACCCACTTACACGCCACAGCTTTGGTGATTTAATATGACTGAAACCACACCAAATGTTGTCGAGCTAGAGGATGCCCAATTTTTCTGGCCCGGTTCAACCAACCCAACCATCCACATCCCCAAATTACACATTACACAAGGCGAGCATGTGTTTATCAAAGGTCCAAGTGGCTGCGGTAAATCGACCTTGCTCGCTTTGTTGACGGGGATTAACACATTAACTTCAGGCTCTCTATCTGTACTCGATACTGACCTTGCTAGTTTAAGTGCCAGTCAGAGAGACCGCTTTCGCGCCAATCATATTGGCTACATCTTTCAACAGTTCAATTTATTGCCGTACCTTAACGTACTTGAAAACGTACTATTGCCATGTCAGTTCAGTAAAATACGACGTGACCGTGCCCATTTAGGTGCCTCATCTCAAACGTTAGATGAACAGGCTCAGGCCCTACTAGAACGACTGCACTTGCCAAACGAGCTTCATACACGCCCTGTCTCTGAATTGAGTATTGGTCAACAACAACGTGTGGCTGCGGCTCGAGCTCTGATAGGACATCCAGAGTTAGTGATCGCTGACGAACCAACCTCAGCTTTAGACTATGACAATCGTAAAGCATTTATTGAGCTCCTTATGGAGCAAGCGAATCAAGCCAATGCCACACTGGTATTCGTTAGCCACGACCCAACACTCGAACCCTTATTCGATCGCACGCTCAATCTACCCGACATTAATCAAGTATCTAGCCTAGGAGCCATATCATGAGTGCTGTTGTAAAGCTCGCCTGGAAAAGCTTGATGAACCGCAAAGCGACGGCAATTCTAACCATCATGACCGTTGCGATTTCTGTGGTACTCCTCTTGGGCGTCGAGCGTATCCGAACTCAAGCCAAGGATAGCTTCGCCAATACAATTTCAGGCACAGACCTCATTATTGGTGGACGCTCTGGGCAAGTGAACCTATTGCTCTATTCTGTGTTTCGTATTGGTAATGCGACCAACAACATCGATTGGAAAAGCTACCAAGAGTTTGCCAATCATCGTTCAGTCGATTGGGCTATTCCAATCTCGCTTGGCGACTCGCATAAAGGCTTCCGAGTTATGGGAACCAATCACAGTTACTTTGAGCATTACAAGTTTGGAAGTAAGCAACCACTAACATTTGGCAAGGGTAGAGAATTCAATGGTTTATTTGAAACCGTGCTAGGTTCTGATGTCGCTAAACAACTTGGTTATGATATCGGTAGCGAAATCATCATTGCCCACGGCATTAGCGACGTTGGCTTTAGCCGTCATGACAATCTGCCATTTAAAGTTGTCGGTATCCTTGCACCTACAGGAACACCAGTCGACAAAACTGTCCATGTATCATTGGAAGCCATCGAAGCCATTCACGTCGGATGGGAAAGTGGTGCGCGTTTGGGCCCGACACCCAAGGCACAAGATCTCAAAAACAGAGACTTTCAGCCCAAACAAATTACCGCTATGCTCGTTGGTTTGAAATCTCGTATTCAAACTTTCGCCCTGCAAAGACAAATTAACACCTACCCCAAAGAGCCGCTCAGCGCCATTATGCCCGGCGTTGCGTTGCATGAGTTATGGGGAATGATGTCGGTTGCAGAGCAAGCCCTAATGGCAGTATCTGGTTTTGTCGTGATCGCAGGGTTGTTAGGTATGTTAAGCAGTCTATTAACTAGCCTACAGGAACGCCGCCGTGAAATGGCGATTTTGCGTGCCATGGGAGCAAGGCCTCGTCATGTTTTCTCACTCTTAATTAGTGAAGCCAGCTTGCTTACTGCTGCTGGTATTATTACTGGCGTTACTGGGCTGTATGCCATTCTTGCTATCGCGCAGCCGATCATCCAACAGCACTATGGAATACATCTCACCTTAAGCATCTTATCTACTTATGAGTGGATGCTATTAGGTTTCGTACAATGCGCTGGTATTGTGATTGGTTTCATTCCCGCACTCCGCGCCTACCGACAGTCACTGAGTGACGGAATGACAATAAGGATTTAATAAAATGTGGAAAAAAATACTCGCAAGTTGCTTGCTGGTCGTCGCATTCACAGCGCCTGTTATGGCCAGCGAAGAACCATTAAAGCTTGACTGGATTGACCTTGTTCCAGAAAAAGAGCGTAAATTGTTCGACAGTATAGGCATGCCCGCATCTGATCACAGTGGTGGCGCAGCCCAGCAGTCCAAGATTGGTAACGTTCGACCAGAACTGAACGGAAGCCAAGTTAAAATTCCGGGGTTTGTTATCCCACTTGAAGGTGATGCCGATACCGTCACCGAATTTTTATTGGTGCCATATTTTGGAGCTTGTATTCACGTGCCACCACCGCCTCCAAACCAGATCATTTACGTGAAGTTTCCGAAAGGCGCGCCTGTTCAAGAGTTGTGGGATGTTATATATGTGGTTGGAACGTTGAAAACCGAGACGATAAACCACGAACTGGCAGAAACGGCTTACGTTATTGAGGGATCAGAAATAGAAGCCTACGACGATATGTAATTTAAGTCGTCGATAAGCCTCGCTACACCTAAGGCGTCACACTGGCGCCTTTTTTAGCTTTGTGCTACACGATATAACGAGATAAATACGCTAACACGCCCACATAAATAACCAAAAGAAACGCTATCGACAGGTGCTTTTTGAGTTTACCTGCTTCTGAGAACTTCATAGCCCCTCCAAAATAACGATAACAATTTTAACAACTCATTATCATTTTGAATAGCCCTATTCGTTCAAAAACTGAGAACTCCTGTCTGGTCGCTTGGTCAGATAAGGTGTAAATTTAAACGTGCGAACCGCGCAGTTCTTGGTAGGAAAACGAATGGCAGACCCGACAAAGCAACCTGTTGTCATCGAACATCAGTCAGACACAAAAAAAAATACGCAACAAGAAAAGAAACAAGGCTACATAAAAGACAGTGCTAGTAAGGTAAAAACCATAGCCCAAATACACGGTCTTGACGCCTTACTGCAAACCGAACCGCCAGCCAAATCTGCGTTTGAAAGAGCCCAATTGCGAGAGCAACGACGCCAAGAACAGCGACAAAAAAACTTAGAACAGATTTTAAAATTAGCGCACAGTTCATGCCGAGATGAGACAGCGGGAGAGCCAGACCAAGATTGGTTGCATCGATTTTTTGAGATGGCTCAAGACATCCATAACAGCGCGATGCAAAAGCTATGGGCTCAAGTGATGAAGCGTGAAGTGACCAATCCGGGTTCAACGTCCATGAAAGCGTTGAAAACCCTCAAGGATATGTCACCAAAGGAAGCACAAACTCTGCAAAGAGCCGCCTCTTTAGCGTGCAGTTTTGGAGGGGATCACAGCAGAAAACTGCTGATTGGTTACAAAGCCCAAGGAGGCATATTTAGCTTCGGCAAGCGAGACGTCGCTAACAGCCTAAATATGGGAAGTTTTCAACTGCCGTATTCAAGCTTGTTGCTCTTAATTGAATTAGGGCTGCTGCACAGTGCCGAACTTGAATCTGGCGAAATTAGTATCGAAACACCGTTGGTCCTCACCTACCAAGGTAAAAACTTGTCACTGAACGTAAACAGTAAAGGTGTCCGCCTTTTATATTACCGCTTCACACCCACAGGCAATGAGCTCTGTACCTTGCTCGGAAACAAACCACATGCCGAATACTACGATCAAATGCTTGCACTGTTAAATCATAGATTTAGTGTCCATAGTGAAGCTAAAAGTACGGTTCATCATACCGTCTAGCCAGCTTGAGAAGCATTTGATCACCTATGATCCAAATACTTCTCCAGCTGCTCAAAGAGCTTTAGGTCACCTATGATCTAAATGCTTTTTTATCGGATCACACCGCGTTGTTTAAGATCGATTAAGCACAAATCCACCAGCTCATCGACACTCTTTTCTCCCGCGGGCAAATCGATTTCAGGGTTCTCTGGCGCTTGATATTCCGAATCAATACCAGTGAAATTAGGAATCTCTCCCGCACGGGCTTTACGGTATAAACCCTTAGGATCTCGACCTTCGCAAACCTCTAGAGATGCATTGACATACACTTCGATAAACTCGCCTTCTGGCAATAAATCGCGCACTAACTTCCGCTCTGCACGATGCGGTGAAATAAACGCCGACAGAACAATTAAACCCGCATCTGCCATCAACTTCGCCAGTTCACCAATACGACGAATGTTCTCGCGACGGTCCTGTTCAGAAAAACCTAAATCGCTACACAAACCATGTCGTACATTGTCACCATCCAATAAATAGGTGTGGTAACCCAATGCTGCAAGGCGATTTTCCAACGCCCCCGCTACGGTTGATTTACCCGCTCCAGATAAGCCAGTGAACCACAATACGGCAGGTTTTTGCTTCTTTAATTCAGCACGAAACTGTTTATCAACCGAATGCTGGTGCCAAACAATGTTTTCATCTTTTACCGTCGTTTCGGCAGTCATAACGTATCCTTGTAAATATCGGAATTAAAACGGGAAAAAGACCGGGATCAAAGTAAGTACTAATACAGAGTACACAATCGAAATTGGCACTCCAATTCTCACGTAGTCGGTCAATTTGTAATTTCCTACGCTGTACACCAGCAGGTTAGTTTGGTAACCGTAGGGAGAGATAAAGCTCGCACTCGCGCCGAACAAAACCGCCATGATGAATGGCATCGGATCCACGCCATAACCCACCGCCATGCTATAGCCGATAGGAAAAGAAAGCGCAGCCGCGGCATTGTTTGTCACCAATTCAGTGAGTACCAATGTCATGATATAAGTCGCCACCAAGGCACCAAATACTCCCCAGCCATTAAACGCTTCAATAAACATCACTCCCATTCTTTCTGACAATCCAGAAGAGATCATCAGTTGAGCAATAGACAAAGCGGAACCGACAATCACGACGATATCGATCGGAAAACGGCGGCGCAGTTCTGAAATCTGCACAATACCAAACGCAATAAGCGCGATAAGGTACGCAGCTAGACCTTTAATAATCGGTACTAACTCTAATAGAGCGCATCCAATTACGGCTGCAAAGCCCAGTAATACAATGGAAGACTTATTCGTATCAAGCCGAGCGCTAGAGTCCAAGTCATGCACTAAAACAAACTCTTTACGATGAGCTCGGCGTTCAGACTCAAAACGCTTTCCTGGAACCAGAACTAACGTGTCCCCAGGCGCTAAGGTAATACTACCCAAGCCACCTTCTAGGCGTTCGTGGCCTCGGCGAATCGCCACAACAACGGCATCGAATCGGTCGCGGAATCGGCTCTCTTTGAGGGTTTTGTAGCAAAATGTCGCCGACGAGCTCACCACAACTTCGATAAAGTTTTGCCCATTTAAGTGCTGCTGACCAAACAACTTGAGGCCCGGAATTTCTTGCAGGGTCGCGACGCTCTCAACATCGCCACAAAATAACAGGCGGTCTTTTGCATTGAGCACAAAATCCGGTCCCACAGAAGAAACAGTAACACCATCGCGCACCACTTCTGCAAGAAACAGTTTGCGCAGCGCACGTAAATTATTCTCGCTGATCGTACGCCCAACTAGCGGTGAGCCTGGCTCAACGCGAGACTCAAGAAAGTAAGGTAAATCTTCTTGACTTTGATCATCATAATTCGGTAGCAAGTAGCTCAGTGGGATAAGAATCAGCATCCCTCCCACCAGCACAGCCAAACCTATCATCGTAGGTGTAAAAAAGCTCAGGCTCGGTAAGCCTGCGTCTTCGACAAAGCTGTTGATGATTAAGTTAGTCGACGTACCAATCAAAGTTAACGTGCCACCAAAAATGGCGGCATAAGACAAGGGAATAAGTAATTTCGAAGGTGCATGCTGCTGATTACGCTTAATCGCCCCAATCAATGAGACAACCACAGCGGTATTATTCGTAAATGAAGAAAGCAAGGCGGTCGACACACCGAGCTTAGCAATCACGCTGCCTAACTGACCCTCAGAGATACTTCGGCTCACCCAACTGATCAGCAGTGTTTTTTCTAGAGCACAGGATGCAAGAATCAATAGAACCAGGGTTAACAATGAAGAGTTGGTAAAATTGGATGCGATAGTGGCTGAATCCATCATCCCAGCCATGAATGCAATAAAAGCGGCACCCGCAAAGACGTAACTAGGCTTAATTTTCGTGACAAGCAAGCAAGTGATAATGCCAAGCAAAATCGCTAACACAAACCCTTGTTCCCACATAGCCTTTCCTTACCAAATAGCCCCAAAGGGCACAACAACGACTCATTTATCCATGAAACACCGACAAACGAGTAAACAGACAAAAATCAGCGCAAGCGAAAAGAACATCAGAATGCTCGGTTTTCTTGGGCTCCACCGAAGCATTCTGGTATTAGGAGAATACCTAACGACATTTCGCAATTCAGTTAGGTAGCGACGCCCCAAGTACAACAGCAGACAGAGCCTGAAATTATCGTACTTGGGTAAGCCAGTTACTTTTTCAGAAACTGGCTGACGTCTTTTGCTTCCCAGTGTGGGAAGTGTTTACGGACAAGCGCATTAAGCTCAACTTCAAACGCAGAGATGCCCGTCAAATCGCGCTCAACCACGGCGAGGCTCTCTTTAACCATGCCAGCACCAACCGTCACGTTTGTCAGACGATCGATAATGATAAAGCCACCGGTATCTGCACAGTCTTGATAATTGTCCAGCGCGACTGACTCATTAAGAGACCATTCACACAAACCAATACCATTCAATGGCAGCTCTGCCGAGCTATGAGTCGAGAGATTATTAATGTCATATTGATGACGAATCGCTTCAACATGACCTACGGTTTTCTTACCTGCGATTTTGATGTCATAGTCACGACCCGGTTGCAGGGGGTGCTCTGTCATCCATACCACATCGGCAAGCAAATGGTTTGTGGTTTCCACTTGAGCATTATCTAGAACAATCAAATCGCCACGGCTAATATCGATCTCATCGCTTAGCGTCAGAGTGACAGCTAATCCGGCACGAGCTTCTTCGATATCACCATCAAAGGTCACAATACGAGCCACAGTTGACGTTTTACCCGATGGCAATGCTTTAATGGCATCACCGACTTTGATCGAACCAGAAGAAATGGTCCCCGCAAAACCACGGAAATCGAGGTTAGGACGATTAACGTATTGCACAGGGAAGCGGAATTCACCCGCGCCTTTTTCTTGATCCACATCGACCGTTTCAAGAAGCTCAAGCAATGATGGGCCTTTAAACCAAGTCAGGTTTTGGCCTTTATCCACCACATTGTCCCCTTCAAGCGCTGAGATCGGGATGATTTGAATATCAATATCCCCTGTCAGATTCTCAGAGAACTTCAAATACTCGTCGCGGATCTCTTCAAAGCGCTCTTGGGAGTAATCCACTAAGTCCATCTTGTTGATCGCCACAACAAAGTGCTTCAAACCCAACAGGTTGGAAATGAAAGAATGACGACGAGTTTGATCGAGAATGCCCTTACGTGCATCAACCAGAATCACAGCTAAGTCACATGTCGATGCACCTGTAGCCATGTTACGTGTGTACTGCTCGTGTCCAGGGGTATCTGCAATGATGAATTTACGTTTCTGCGTCGAGAAATAGCGGTAAGCCACATCAATCGTGATCCCCTGCTCACGCTCAGCTTGTAAGCCATCGACCAACAACGCAAGGTCGGGCTTTTCACCCGTGGTACCCACACGTTGGCTGTCTGAGTGCACTGCTGCTAGCTGATCTTCATAAATTTGTTTTGAGTCATGGAGTAAGCGACCGATTAATGTACTTTTACCGTCATCCACCGAGCCACAAGTCAAGAATCTAAGTAACGACTTGTACTGGTGTTGTGTTAAATAGCCTTCGATACCAAGCTCGGCTAATTGAGCTTCAACTGCACTGTTCATTATCTTTCCTTAGATCCTTTAGAAGTAACCTTGACGTTTCTTAAGCTCCATCGATCCTGACTGATCGTGGTCGATCGCTCGGCCTTGGCGCTCACTCGACGTTGCCACCAGCATCTCTTCGATAATGCCAGTTAAAGTGTTTGCTTCAGACTCGATGGCCCCGGTCAATGGATAACAACCAAGGGTACGGAAGCGCACACTCTTCTCTTCAATCACTTCACCCGGTTGAAGCTCCATACGATCATCATCAACCATGATCAGCATGCCATCGCGTTCAACAACTGGGCGTTTGTCCGCGAGGTAAAGCGGCACGATCTCGATGTTTTCTAAATAGATGTATTGCCAGATATCAAGCTCAGTCCAGTTAGACAGCGGGAATACACGAATGCTCTCACCCTTATTAACCTGACCGTTGTACGTCTTCCATAGCTCAGGACGTTGGTTTTTAGGGTCCCATGTATGGTTCTTATCGCGGAATGAATACACGCGCTCTTTCGCCCGTGATTTCTCTTCGTCGCGGCGCGCACCACCAAAGGCCGCATCAAAACCGTACTTGTTCAGCGCTTGTTTTAAGCCTTGAGTCTTCATGATGTCAGTGTGCTTAGAAGAACCATGAACAAACGGACTACAGCCCATGGCTAGACCTTCTGGATTCTTATGTACCAAAAGCTCAAAACCGTATTTGGCCGCGGTGCGATCACGAAATTCAATCATCTCGCGGAACTTCCAATCGGTGTCAACATGCAGCAATGGAAATGGAATCTTACCTGGGTAAAAAGCTTTACGCGCAAGGTGCAGCATCACTGATGAGTCTTTACCAATCGAATACATCATGACTGGGTTATCAAACTCAGCCGCAACTTCACGGATGATGTGGATACTCTCCGCTTCGAGTTGTTTAAGGTGAGTTAAACGTTGTTGGTCCATGTTTTGTATTTCCTTTTTAAGCTTGAAGGCGCATTACGTCTCTAATCTTTGGTCTGAAATTATATGGAGTTGGCAATAGCACTTTTGTTGAATTCAGTACTAGACAAAAACCAGTCTAACTTTTGAGACAGTCGCACTACCTCTCCGACAACAATCAAAGATGGCGACTGTGCTTCCTTCGATAAATCAGAGAGTTGGGAGAGTTCTCCCGTAAATACTTTTTGTTGAATCTGCGTGCCACGCTCAATAATGGCAATCGGAGTCGACGCTGAACGACCATGCTTAATGAGTTGATTCTGAATATAGTGTGATTTCATCAGCCCCATGTAGATCACTAAAGTCTGATTCCCACGCGCCAAAGTGGACCAATCCATCTCATCACTTTCTTCTTTCAAGTGGCCAGTCACAAAGATGGCCGATTGCGCATAATCACGATGAGTCAGTGGAATACCAGCATAAGCGGTTGCGCCAGCTGCTGCGGTAATGCCAGGGACAACTTGAAAACGAACGCCGGCATCAGCAAGCACTTCTAACTCTTCACCACCACGACCGAATACAAACGGATCCCCACCTTTAATGCGCACTACTTTGTAGCCCTGCTTGGCAAAATCCACCAAAAGCTGATTCGTCTTCTCCTGCGGCACACTGTGATGCCCAGCTCGCTTCCCAACGCACACCAAAATCGTATCGCTTGGAATCAATGCCATGATTTCTTCAGACACCAAGTAGTCGTACAAAACCACATCAGCTTGCTGCAAGCAGTTCAGTGCTTTCACCGTCAGAAGTTCAGGATCGCCTGGTCCTGCACCTACTAAGGCGACTTCACCAGGCTGTAGCGATTGCTTTGCAAAACGAGTAACACCAGCGACTGGGTTGTCAGAAACTAACCGGGGCTTTGGTTTAGGAAAAGAAGTGACTGAATCGTTCGTTGCCATGTGCTTGCTCATCGTCCATTGATATCGTTATGCAAGCATTATGGCGGGGCGTTTATATTACCTGAAATTCTAAAATTTCATTTTTTATTCAAAAATCTGCTAAGAAGTTTTTGTTTGGTCTCATTCAAAAGCGTGAAAAAGTCGGCGGTTAATATGAATAAGGTTCAGTAAACTGATTAATGTTCACAGTTTTCTGTATCTTTATCATCGAGTTGCATCTGTGTTTGATACATTACGCAGTACGATTTCCCCTTATCATTGAATTGGAGCACCAAATGAAAGTGGCAGTTCATCCTATTTCCCTCGCAGTATTAAGTGGCATGCTAACGCTTGCTGGCCCAGCAATGGCCGATACCATCAAGCTTCGTATTATCGAAACCACCGACATTCACACCAACGTGATGGATTACGATTACTACAAAGACCAACCATCACAGCAAATCGGTTTAAGTCGCGCAGCAACAATAGTGAAACAAGCTAAGTCCGAGGCAGAAAACACGGTACTAGTAGATAACGGTGATTTAATTCAGGGCAGCCCAATGGGCGATTACATGGCGGCAAAGGGGATTAATCCCGGCGACGTGCACCCAGTCTACAAAGCGATGAACCAGCTAGACTACGATGTGGGCAATATTGGCAATCATGAGTTCAACTATGGCTTAGATTTTCTACAAAAGACGTTGAAGGGGGCAAACTTCCCTTACATCAACGCAAACGTATTTGATAAACAAACCGGTGAGCATTACTTCAAGCCTTACCTCATCAAAACTCATACTTTTAAAGACACAAACGGCGAAGCGCATCAAATAAAAGTGGGTTACATCGGCTTTGTACCACCACAAATTATGGTGTGGGATAAGAAGAACTTAGAAGGCAAAGTCTTTGCTAAAGACATTAAGGAAACAGCAGAGAAACTGATTCCTCAAATGAAGAAAGAAGGCGCAGACGTGATTGTGGCGATTCCACACTCGGGCATTTCTACTGATCCATACAAGCTAGGCGCTGAAAACTCTGTTTACTACCTCACAGAAGTTGAAGGTATTGATGCAATTGCTTTTGGCCACTCTCACGCAGTCTTCCCAGGGAAAGACTTCGCAAACCTACCTGGTGTTGATATAGATAAAGGGACCATCAATGGTGTAACGTCCGTGATGCCGGGTCGCTGGGGAAGTCACGTAGGTGTGATGGATTTGATGCTGAAAGAGAAAGACGGCAGATGGCAAGTCGTCGAAGGCCAAGCAGAAGCACGCCCTATCTTCGATAAAGTAAATAAGAAGTCATTAGCTAAAGCCGATGAAGATATTGTGAAAGCGTTAGAAGAAGATCACAAAGGCACTCGTGAATTTGTAAACCAACCAATCGGCAAAGCAAATGATGTCATGTACAGCTTCTTGGCATTAGTGCAGGACGACCCCACCATTCAAATCGTTAACCTTGCTCAGAAAGACTACGTAGAACGCTTTATTCAAGGCGACCCAGACCTTTCTGACATTCCAGTACTGAGTGCGGCAGCACCATTTAAAGTCGGCGGTCGTAAGAACGATCCGAATAACTTTACAGAAGTAGAATCCGGTCAGCTCACCTTCCGTAATGCGGCCGATCTTTACTTATACCCAAACACCTTGGTTGCGATGAAAGTGAAAGGTAAAGAAGTTCGCGAATGGCTAGAGTGCAGTGCGGGTCAATTCAACCACATCGACATCAACAATCCTAAACCGCAATCTTTGATTGATTGGGATAATTTCCGTACTTACAACTTCGATGTTATTGATGGGGTTAACTACCAAATCGACGTTACCCAACCGCCGAAGTACGATGCGGATTGTAAAGTGATTAATCCAGCTTCTCAGCGCATTGTGAATCTGACGTTCAATGGTAAGCCTGTCAATCCGAAGCAAGATTTCATCATCGCAACCAATAACTACCGTGCTTATAGCAATACTTTCCCTGGTACAGGCCCAGATTTCATTGCATTTGACGCACCAGATGAAAACCGCTCTGTCGTCGCCACTTATATTTCTCGCGTGAGTGAAGAAAAAGGAGAAGTGACACCAAGCGCTGACAACAACTGGTCTTTCGCACCGATTAAGTCCGATAACAAGCTAGATATTCGTTTCGAAACATCCCCTAGCGATAAAGCGGCGCAGTTCATCAAAGAGAAAGGACAATACCCAATGAAACGCGTGTCAACAGACGACATTGGTTTCGCAATTTATCAAATCGATCTGAATAAATAAGGTTGATTTGACAACAACACTAAGCGGCTCTCATGAGCCGCTTTTTTGTTATCAATAAAACCCGTTAAAATAAAGAAAACCGTTTCCGAGTTATCACATGCACAGCGATCTTTTTTCAGACTTAGTCAAACATGGCTTTTTAGAGACAGAAGCAAACCAACTTATTGAAAATGGTGAGTTACTCGAACTGCCTACACGCCACATTCTTAATCACCAAGGGGAGTTTAGCTCACACCTTTACTTCATCATTGAGGGGTTATGCCACGCAAGCTATCTCACGGAGCACGGCAAAGAATTCAGTAAAGAATTTTATTGGGAGAAGGACTGGGTTATCGGGTTTGAGAGCATAATAAAGGACCAACCTTCGCCTTACTTATTGGAAACGCTGAGCGCTTGTCAGCTATTTTGCTTGCCAATTGAAACGTTGCATCACTGGCGAGCAGAAAAGCACGCCATTTACTTAAAGCTACTCGAAAACCAACTGGTTAATAAAGAGAATAAAGAACGCTTTATGTTGCTCCACTCTCCAGAAGAACGATATCAATTATTTTGCGCTCATTACCCAGATTTAAAGCAACGTATTACCGATAGTCAAGTTGCGGCCTACCTGGGCATTACGCCAATCAGTTTGAGTCGAATCAAAGCACGCTTAACCAAAGATCACACTCTCAAATAAACTCAAAAAAGAAAAAGCTCTTCAAACGAAGAGCTTTTTCTCTGCTATTTGAGCTAGTTAAGAATTCGCGCCCGGAATTGGCGCCCTTTCATCTTGCCGTTACTAATGGTCTGTAGAGCCTTTTTAGCCACAGACTTTTCGACGGCAACATAAGCGCGTACAGGGAATAGGTGGATCTTTCCGACTTGAGAGCCTGGAATACCATTTTTTCCTGTCAAACAACCTAAGATATCACCCGGTCGTACTTTCTGTTTCTTACCGCCATCAATGTTAATCGTCACCATCTTCGCTTGGTATGGCTGCTGATTTGATTTGGCAGGCAATGTTGCTGGTACCACGTCCATCTCTAGGTATTCTTCAATACGAGCTACACGTAAACCGTCTTTCTCACCAAAAAAGCTGAACGCTAAACCTTTACTACCCGCACGACCTGTACGACCAATACGGTGCACATGAACCTCAGGATCGCGCGATAGCTCAAAGTTAAACACAGCATCAAGATTATCAACGTCCAAACCACGCGCCGCAACGTCTGTTGCAACAAGGATAGACACACTCTTGTTAGCAAACTGCACCAATGCTTGGTCGCGTTCACGCTGCTCTAAGTCCCCATGGATATCGATAACGCTGAATCCTTTGTGATGCAACTCATCTGCGACACTTTGAACTTCTTTTTTGGTATTACAAAAAACCACCGCGGACTCTGGCTGGTGAGTCAGCAGCAAATTCGCCAACGCTTCATCACGTGCTTCCGAGCCTTCAACTTTATAGAAGTACTGCGCAATGCTTGAGGTATCATGCGTCGATTCCACCTTAATCACTTCCGGTGTCTGCATTATACGCTGCGCAATTTGCTCAATTTTTTCTGGAAAAGTAGCACTGAAAAGTAGAGTTTGACGCTGCTTTGGCGCTGCATCAATAATCGCATCTAATGCGTCTTGGAAACCCATGTCCAACATGCGATCAGCTTCATCTAGCACCAAGGTATTCAGTTCGCTAAGATCAATTCGGCCTTTCTCAAGGTGATCCAAAATACGACCAGGAGTACCAACTAGGATATGCGCACCATGCTCTAACGAACCAATTTGTGGCCCCATTGGCATCCCACCGCAGAGAGTAAGCACTTTAATATTATGAATGCCGCGACCTAAAGTACGAATTTCCTTCGCTACTTGATCTGCAAGCTCACGTGTTGGACACAATACTAATGACTGGACACGAAAGCGTTTGACGTTGAGGTTCGATAAAACCCCTAAACCAAATGCAGCGGTTTTACCTGAGCCCGTTTTACCCTGCCCGATGACATCACGATGTTTTAGGATTGCAGGCAAGCTCAAAGCTTGAATTGGCGTCATGTGGGTATAGTTCAGGGAATCAAGTGTGGCGAGTAACGCTGGGTTCAGCCCAACTTGATCGAATGTTTGTTTGCTCACGGGGATATCCTCAGGTGAGATGGAAAGAGGGCACATTATCACCAGATTTGGTGGGAAAACCAGTGCTAATTAACCTTTGTTAATGAGTATGAGCTCAAAACAAAGTAAAGTCAGTCACTCTATTCTCATTACGGATAACAACATGCTCACTTGGATTACTTTGCCCTTTGCTCAGCTAACAACCACACAGCTGTATGAAATGATGAAATTGCGTGTGGATGTATTCGTTGTTGAACAAACCTGCCCTTACCCTGAACTTGATGGTAAGGACACACTGGAAGGCGTTTATCATCTAATAGGCTATCACGGTGATGAACTGGTTGCTTGCGCAAGATTACTGCCCGCAGGCACTACGTATGACAATGTGAGTATTGGTCGAGTGGTGACAAAGCAGACCGCGCGAGGCGGTGGCTTAGGTCATAAGTTATTGGACAAGGCCTTGGCACAATGCGAAACATTATGGCCAGGACAGACAATAGATATAGGTGCTCAAGAACACCTCATCCAGTTTTATGCTAGTCATGGATTCAAGGTTATCTCAGAGTGCTATCTTGAAGATGGTATCCCTCATGTGGATATGCGGAAAGAGTCCGTAGCGCTATAAGTTTCAATTCGATTGGTTACTATGAAAACTAATCGAATTAAAAAACTAACTAAAAAGACGCGATATATTCGCGTCTTTTCATTTGAAGCGTTTACTTGTTACGCCCAAAGGTCCCATCCGACAAACGGAAAAACATAACGGACCGCCCGCTTTTTTCCAGCTGTAGCATATCTAACTCGCCTTCGTCACTAAGCTTAAAGCGAATCAACTGTCCCTGCTTTATTTGGCTTAGCGGCTTATCACTGCCTTCTATTTTGACCAGAGCGCTAAGATCCGCCATAGAGAGCTGATTACTTCTGAAAACCTGCGCTAATGTATCACCATTTTTAACCGTGTACTCTTTCCAATCTTCAGATTTCGGTCCAGAGTTCTGAGAGGTTCTCTGCTGGCTTAAACTCTGCGCGTTCAGCTCAATCGCTACGCGTTGATGATCGACCTCAGTCTGCTCAACTGGTTGATCTGTTTTATTTGGCAAAGGAATAACAAGGAGTACCAGAATCAATGGCACTAAGACCATCAAAGCACGCTGATGAAATTTAGGCAGACGCAACCAAAACTGCTTAACAGGCTGTATACGCTCCAACCATTGCTCTTTGTTGAACGGCTGCTTCCAGTCGATAGCAGCGAATTTTTGTTTAACCAATTCGACATAGTCGACTTGCTGCTTTTTCTTTCTGCGACGATTCATTGTAATGAGTCCCTTAATACTTCTACGGTCAGTATAAAAATACCGACGCGGAGAGTATATGTTTTTCACCAAACTAAAATGGAATTGGGATTAAATTAGCAGAAATTTCACTTGGAGTAAGAGATAAGTCACAACCTGGCCGCCTCAATTAAGCATTCAGTCGCAATCATTTAAACCTAAGCTCGAAACTGATATCCTGTTACCTTTATCACTCCTAATAAGAGCGACATTCATGTCTGAAATTAAATTTGAAACTGCAGAACAAAAAGCAAGCTACGGCATTGGTCTGCAAATGGGTCAGCAACTTGCAGGCTCTGGTCTTGAAGGTCTTAGCGTTGATGCTATCGCAGCAGGTATTGCAACAGCACTAACTGGTGACATGCCATCAATCGAAATTGATGAAATCAACAAAGCACTACAAGAACTTCACACTCGTGCAGAAACAGCTCGCCAAGAAGCAGCAAAAATTGCGGCAGCAGAAGGCGAAGCGTTCCTAAAAGACAACGCTCTACGACCTGAAGTTAACGTTCTAGACTCTGGTCTTCAGTACGAAATCATTTCTGAAGGTACTGGTGCAGTTCCTACAGCAGAAAGCTCAGTTCGCGTTCACTACCACGGTGAGCTAACTGACGGTACTGTATTCGATAGCTCTGTATCTCGCGGTCAACCTGCTGAATTCCCTGTTACAGGTGTAATCAAAGGTTGGGTAGAGGCACTACAACTAATGCCTGTTGGCTCTAAGTGGAAGCTATACGTACCACAAGATCTTGCGTACGGTGAGCGTGGCGCTGGTGCGGCTATCCCTCCATTTGCAGCTTTAGTTTTCGAAGTAGAACTATTAGATATTATCTAATTGAAACCATTTTCAATTATGATTAAATAAAACGGCGCACTAGCGCCGTTTTTTTGTCTAAACTGAATAGACTTTCTCACCTCTGAACCTTTCACTCTGATAGCCTTTAAAAATAAAATCACTTTTAAAAAACGCTCAACCTTTGGAGGTACTATGCGTAAAACACTCCTAACTCTAGCACTCCTATCAATCAACATTGGTAGTGCGCACGCATTCTTAGATTCAGTCACTCAAAAAAGTAAAGAAAGTGGCCTGATGGACATGGTCGGCAGCAGCTTGAACACCGAGTCGTCTCCATTAACAGACATGCTAACTAGCCAATTACCAGTATCCACTGAGCAAGCAGCCGGAGGCAGTGGTGCACTACTCGCTTTGGCTCAAAGCCAGCTTTCGCAAGAAAATAGTAGTGAGTTACAGTCTTTGATTCCTGGACTTTCAAACTTGCAAGGAGCACAAAGCTTACTAGGAAATATTGAGAATATCAGTGCAGTAAAAAGTGCATTCGATACGTTAGGTTTAGACCCATCTATGATCAGTCAGTTTGCTCCAGTAATCTTGGATTACTTGAACAAGCAAGGCGCTAGCGAAGGGCTTCTAAGTTCGTTGGGCGGGTTGTGGAATACTAGTAAATAAGCGCAAGTGATAGTCACTTTTTAAATTGCCAGTCTGCATGGGTTGAAATAAATGCAGGCTGGATATAAAGGTTTACTGAATTACAGATACAAAAAAGCCGAGCTAATGCTCGGCTTTCTCGTTCTTACGAACTGATTACTCAGCAGCTTCTTCAGCAGCTGGGCGATCTACAAGCTCAATGTAAGCCATTGGAGCTTTATCACCAGCACGGAAGCCAGCTTTTAGGATACGAGTGTAACCGCCCTGACGAGCAGCAAAACGTGGACCTAGTTCGTTAAATAGTTTTGCAACTACTTCGTTGTCACGAGTACGTGCAAATGCTAGACGACGGTTAGCAACACTGTCAGTCTTAGCTAGTGTAATCAAAGGCTCAACTACGCGACGTAGCTCTTTTGCTTTTGGCAAAGTAGTCTTGATAACTTCATGACGTACTAGAGAGCTAGCCATGTTGCTGAACATCGCTTTGCGATGTGAGCTGTTGCGGTTGAGTTGACGACCACTCTTACGATGGCGCATGACCTAATCCTTCTAACTAGTATCGATTAATCTTCAGCGATTGATGCAGGTGGCCAGTTTTCTAGGCGCATGCCCAGAGACAGACCACGTGACGCAAGTACGTCTTTAATCTCAGTAAGAGATTTTTTACCAAGGTTAGGCGTTTTAAGTAGCTCAACCTCAGTACGTTGTACTAGATCACCGATGTAGTGAATCGCTTCTGCTTTCAAACAGTTAGCAGAGCGAACTGTTAGTTCAAGATCGTCTACAGGACGCAGTAGGATCGGATCGAATTCTGGCTTCTCTTCCTTCTCCTCAGGAACTCGTACATCACGAAGATCTACGAATGCATCCAATTGTTCAGCTAGGATTGTAGCTGCACGACGGATTGCTTCCTCAGGTTCTAGAGTACCGTTTGTTTCCATATCGATAACAAGCTTGTCTAGATCAGTACGCTGTTCTACACGAGCTGCTTCTACAGCGTAGGCAATTTTGTCTACTGGGCTGTAAGTAGCATCTACTAGTAGGCGACCGATAGGACGCTCGTCTTCTTCGTTATGGATACGCGCAGAAGCTGGAACATAACCACGACCACGTTCAACTTTGATACGCATTGCGATCTCAGCGTTGTCATCCGTCAGGTGACAAATTACGTGTTCAGGGTTAGCGATCTCTACATCACCATCATGGGTGATGTCACCTGCAACCACAGGGCCCGAGCCTGATTTGTTCAAAGTAATGAACACTTCATCTTTGCCTTCGGCAACGCGCACAGCCAAACCTTTAAGGTTTAGAAGAATTTCAAGAATATCTTCTTGAACGCCTTCTTTCGTGCTGTACTCATGAAGTACGCCTTCAATTTCTACTTCTGTTACAGCACAACCTGGCATAGAAGATAGAAGGATGCGGCGAAGTGCATTACCCAGAGTATGACCAAAGCCACGCTCTAATGGCTCAAGAGTTACTTTTGCGTGAGTCGAGCTGATTTGTTCGATGTCAACTAGACGTGGCTTAAGAAATTCTGTTACAGAACCCTGCATTGTGTCCTCTCTTTAGTTTAAACCTTACTTAGAGTAAAGCTCGACGATCAATTGTTCGTTGATGTCAGCTGATAGATCAGAACGTTCAGGCATACGCTTGAATGTACCTTCCATCTTGCCACCATCTACTTCAATCCAAGTTGGTTTTTCACGTTGTTCAGCAACTTCTAGAGCTGCTTTGATACGAGCTTGCTGTTTAGCTTTCTCGCGAATAGAAACAACGTCATTAGCCGCTACTTTGAAAGAAGGAACGTTTACAACTTTACCGTTTACTAGGATAGCTTTGTGGCTAACTAGCTGACGTGCTTCTGCGCGAGTTGCGCCAAAGCCCATGCGGTAAACTACGTTATCAAGACGACCTTCAAGAAGCTGAAGTAGGTTTTCACCAGTGTTGCCTTTTAGGCGAGCAGCTTCTTTGTAGTAGTTACGGAATTGTTTTTCTAGAACGCCGTACATACGACGTACTTTTTGCTTCTCACGAAGCTGAACGCCATACTCAGATAGACGACCGCGACGAGCGCCGTGTACACCTGGTGCGTTATCAATTTTACACTTGGTATCGATCGCGCGAACACCAGACTTAAGGAATAAGTCAGTGCCTTCACGACGGCTAAGCTTCAGCTTAGGACCCAAATATCTTGCCATGATTCTTCTCCAATTGTCCTAGAAACGTTATACGCGACGTTTCTTAGGTGGACGACAACCGTTATGAGGGATTGGTGTAGCATCAACGATGTTTGTGATGCGGAAACCAGCGGCGTTTAGTGCACGAACAGTAGATTCGCGACCTGGACCAGGACCCTTAACCATAACTTCCAAGTTCTTTAGGCCGTATTCTTTAGCCATTTCAGCACAACGCTCAGCAGCAACCTGTGCAGCGAACGGAGTAGACTTACGAGAACCACGGAAACCAGAACCACCTGCAGTAGCCCATGCAAGAGCGTTACCTTGACGGTCAGTAATGGTTACGATTGTGTTATTGAAAGAAGCATGGATGTGCGCAACGCCATCTGCAACTTGCTTGCGTACGCGCTTACGAGCGCGAGTTGGTTGTTTAGCCATTGTACTCTACCTTCCCGATTATTTCTTGATCGGCTTACGCGGACCCTTACGGGTGCGAGCGTTGGTTTTAGTACGCTGTCCACGTAGTGGTAGACTGCGACGATGACGAAGACCACGGTAACAGCCAAGGTCCATAAGACGCTTGATGTTCATAGATACTTCACGACGTAGATCACCTTCTACAGTGTACTTAGCTACACCATCACGCAGTTGATCGATCTGCTCTTCAGTTAGTTCACTGATCTTAACATTTTCAGCAATACCCACTTCAGCTAGGATAGCTTGAGAGCGAGTTTTACCGATGCCGTAGATCGCTGTTAGAGCGATTACTGCATGTTTCTGATCAGGAATGTTAATGCCTGCTATACGGGCCATTATTCACTCCTAAGTGTTTCTATAAAAGAATTAGCCGCAGCAAAGCCCGTTATGGATACGCTGCGGAATACTACTTCTTTTGCACGCAAAAGGTAGGCCGAGGAATATACTCGACCCAACCTTCATTTTCAAGTAAAAATTTCTGCTAATTAGCCTTGGCGCTGTTTGTGCTTTGGCTCACTGCAAATCACGCGAACGACACCGTTACGCTTGATTACTTTACAGTTACGGCAGATTTTTTTAACGGAAGCACGAACTTTCATTGCTAAACTCCGTAAATGAAACTGAGTCTACCGCCGGATTAACGGCCGTAGCCTTTCAGATTCGCTTTCTTCAACACAGAATCATACTGTTGAGACATCAGATGAGTCTGTACCTGTGCCATAAAGTCCATAATTACAACAACTACGATTAGTAGCGATGTACCGCCGAAGTAGAAACGTACGTTCCACGCGACCATCATGAACTCGGGAATCAGACAGATAAAGGTAATGTACAGTGCACCAGCAAGGGTTAAACGTGTCATTACTTTATCAATGTATTTCGCTGTCTGCTCACCTGGGCGGATACCGGGTACGAATGCACCAGACTTCTTCAAGTTATCTGCTGTTTCACGCGGGTTGAAAACCAACGCCGTGTAGAAGAAACAGAAGAAGATAATTGCTGCTGCATAAAGCATTACATACAACGGTTGACCTGGGCTAAGAGCCAAAGACACGTCAGTTAACCAACCGAACGCGCTGCTCTCACCGTTTTGACCAAACCACTGAGCCAATGTTCCTGGGAACAAGATAATACTTGATGCAAAAATCGCTGGAATTACACCTGCCATGTTAATTTTAAGAGGCAAGTGCGAGCTTTGCGCAGCAAATACTTTACGACCTTGTTGACGTTTCGCATAGTTAACGACGATTCGGCGTTGACCACGTTCCATGAAAACAACGAAGTAAATTACTGCAAAAGCTAATACCGCGATTAGCAACAGAAGAAGTACATGCAATTCACCTTGACGCGCTTGCTCGATTGTTTGACCGATTGCAGAAGGCAATCCAGCAACAATACCTGCAAAAATCAGTATCGAAATACCGTTACCAATTCCGCGCTCTGTAATTTGTTCACCTAACCACATCAAGAACATGGTACCGGTTACTAAACTTACGGTAGCAATTAGCGTAAACATGGTTTGGTTGATAACAACCAGATTGTCGACCATGTTTGGTAGGCCAGTTGCAATACCTATAGCTTGGAAGGTTGCAAGTACAAGCGTGCCGTAGCGTGTGTATTGGCTTATCTTACGACGGCCTGCTTCACCCTCTTTTTTGAGTTCAGCTAACGCTGGATGAACTACAGTTAGCAATTGGACAACAATAGATGCCGAAATATACGGCATGATGCCCAATGCTAATATAGATGCACGCTCAAGAGCACCACCGGAGAACATGTTAAACATTTCAACGATGGTACCTTTTTGCTGTTCGAACAAATCGGCAAGTACAGCAGCGTCAATACCAGGAATCGGCACAAAAGAGCCGGCTCGGAATACTAAAAGTGCACCAATTACGAATAACAAGCGCGACTTTAGTTCACTTAAGCCGCTCTGAGCACTACGAAAATCTTGTCCTGGTTTCTTAGCCATCTGTACCTCGTTCCTCGAGATTATTCCTCGATTTTACCGCCTGCAGCTTCGATTGCAGCTTTAGCGCCTTTAGTCACACGTAGACCTTTAACAGTCACTGCTTTGTTGATTTCACCAGAAAGAACAACTTTTACAAATTCGATGTTCTTAGTGATGATGTTAGCAGCTTTAAGACTGTTTAGATCAACTACGTCACCAGAAACTTTCGCTAGCTCAGCTAGACGAACTTCAGCAGACACTAGGCTCTTACGAGAAGTGAAACCGAATTTTGGTAGACGTTGTTTCAGAGGCATCTGACCGCCTTCGAAACCTGGACGAACACTGCCGCCAGAACGTGATTTTTGACCTTTGTGACCACGGCCACCAGTTTTACCTAGGCCTGAACCGATACCACGACCTACTCGCTTCGCAGAAGTTTTCGCGCCAGCAGCCGGTGCTAGAGTATTCAAACGCATTCTGATTACTCCTCAACTTTAACCATGTAGTAAACCTTGTTGATCATACCGCGAATACACGGAGTATCTTCAAGTTCTACTGTGTGGTTGATTTTACGAAGACCTAGACCGCGCAAAGTAGCTTTGTGCTTTGGCAGACGACCAATTGAGCTTTTAGTTTGAGTTACTTTAATAGTTGCCATGGTGTTCTTACTCCGAAATAGATTCAACAGTTAGACCACGTTTAGCAGCAACCATTTCTGGTGACTTCATGCTACCTAGTGCATCGATCGTTGCACGAACGATGTTGATAGGGTTCGTAGAACCGTACGCTTTAGATAGTACGTTGTGTACACCAGCAACTTCTAGTACTGCACGCATCGCACCACCTGCGATAACACCAGTACCTTCTGCAGCAGGCTGCATGTAAACTTTAGAGCCCGAATGGCGACCTTTCACTGGGTGGTGAAGAGTGCCTTCGTTTAGAGCGATCGTAGTCATGTTACGACGCGCTTTTTCCATTGCTTTTTGAATCGCTGCAGGTACTTCACGAGCTTTGCCGTAACCGAAACCTACACGACCGTTACCGTCACCAACTACTGTTAGTGCAGTGAAGCTCATGATTCGACCACCTTTAACCGTTTTAGAAACACGGTTAACTGCGATTAGCTTTTCTTGCAAATCATTCGCTTGAACTTGTTGTTCTTTAGCCATCTTCCAACCCTACCTTAGAATTTCAGACCAGCTTCGCGAGCAGATTCTGCTAGCGCCGCTACTCGACCGTGGTATTGGAAACCAGAACGATCAAATGCAACTGCAGTTACGCCCTTCTCTAGAGCGCGCTCAGCAATAGCTTTACCCACTGCTTTAGCTGCATCAACGTTACCAGTGTATTTCACTTGCTCACGGATCGCTTTTTCTACAGTAGAAGCTGCTGCGATAACCTCAGAGCCGTTAGCCGCGATAACCTGTGCGTACACGTGACGAGGAGTACGGTGTACAACTAGGCGAGTCGCACCCAGTTCTGCAATCTTACGACGTGCACGTGTAGCACGACGGATGCGAGATGCTTTCTTATCCATAGTGTTACCTTACTTCTTCTTAGCTTCTTTAGTACGCACATTTTCATCTGCGTAACGAACACCTTTGCCTTTGTATGGCTCAGGCTCACGGTAAGAACGAATGTCAGCCGCAACTTGACCAACTAGTTGCTTGTCAGCACCAGTGATCACGATTTCAGTTTGGCTTGGACATTCAGCTTTAATACCCGCTGGCAACTCGTGCTCAACTGGGTGTGAGAAGCCTAGTGTTAGACCTACAGCGTTGCCTTTGATAGCAGCACGGTAACCTACACCTTTAAGAGTTAGCTTCTTAGTAAAGCCTTCAGTAACACCAACAACCATGTTGTTAACTAGAGCGCGAGCAGTACCTGCTTGAGCCCATGCGTTAGCAACACCTTCTTTAGGACCGAAAGTCAGGTTATTTTCTTCCTGAGCGATTACAACTGCGTTGTTAAGAACGCGAGTTAGTTCGCCTTTCGCACCTTTTACAGTGATTTCTTGGCCGTTTAGTTTCACCTCTACGCCAGCTGGAATAGCGACAGGTGCTTTTGCAACACGAGACATAGTCTACTCCTTATTAAGCTACGTAAGCGATGATTTCACCACCAAGACCTGCTTTACGTGCAGCGCGGTCTGACATAAGACCCTTGGAAGTAGAAACGATAGCAATACCAAGACCACCCATTACAGAAGGAAGTTCATCTTTCTTCTTGTAAACACGTAGACCTGGACGAGAAACACGTTTAAGTTGCTCGATTACTGGTTTAGCTTGGAAGTACTTAAGTGTAACTTCTAGCTCAGGTTTTGCTTCGCCTTCAACAGCGAAGTCAACGATGTAACCTTCAGCTTTTAGTAGTGCAGCAATTGCAACTTTAAGCTTTGAAGAAGGCATTTTTACAGCAACTTTGTTTGCTGCCTGACCGTTACGAACGCGGGTCAGCATATCCGAAATCGGATCTTGCATGCTCATATGATTTACTCCAAATGATTAAGTGGCAATTACCAGCTAGCCTTACGAAGACCCGGAATCTCGCCTTTCATGCAAGCTTCACGAACCTTAATACGGCTTAGACCGAACTTACGTAGGTAACCGTGTGGACGACCAGTTTGGTTGCAACGGTTGCGCTGACGTGATGCACTTGAATCACGTGGAAGAGATTGCAGTGTAAGAACCGCGTTCCAACGATCTTCTTCAGATGCGTTTACATCGCTGATGATAGCTTTTAGCGCTGCACGCTTTTCAGCGAACTTAGCTACTAGCTTCGCACGTTTTGCTTCACGTGCTTTCATTGAATTTTTAGCCATAACAGTAACCCTTCACCTTACTTACGGAATGGGAAGTTAAAGGCAGCCAGCAGAGCACGGCCTTCCTCATCAGTACCAGCAGACGTCGTAATAGTGATGTCTAGACCGCGTACTCGATCAACTTTATCAAAGTCGATTTCCGGGAAGATGATTTGCTCGCGAACGCCCATGCTGTAGTTACCGCGACCGTCAAAAGACTTAGCGCTAACACCACGGAAGTCACGTACACGTGGAAGAGCGATGTTAATTAAACGCTCAAGAAAATCCCACATACGTTCGCCACGCAAGGTTACTTTACAACCGATAGGGTAGCCTTCACGGATTTTGAAACCTGCAACAGATTTGCGCGCTTTTGTGATAAGTGGCTTTTGACCAGAGATCGTTGCCATATCAGACGCTGCATTTTCTAGCAGTTTCTTATCGTTGATTGCTTCACCAACACCCATGTTTAGGGTGATTTTCTCGATTCTAGGGACTTGCATGACGCTTGTGTAACCGAACTGTTTGGTCAGTTCAGCGACTACAGACGACTTGTAGTAATCATGCAGTTTCGCCATAGTAGAACTCCAAATTACTTCTATTAGTTAGAAACGGTTTCGCCGTTAGACTTGAAGAAACGAACTTTTTTGCCGTCTTCAAAACGGAAACCGATACGGTCAGCTTTACCAGTAGCTGCGTTAAAGATAGCCACGTTAGAAACGTCGATAGCTGCTTCTTGCTCTACGATACCGCCTTGGATACCCATAGCTGGAACAGGTTTCTGATGTTTCTTAACTAGGTTGATACCTTCAACGATAACTTTACCAGTTGCTAGAACCTTAGTTACTTTACCTTTCTTGCCTTTGTCTTTACCAGCAAGAACGATTACTTCGTCATTACGACGGATTTTAGCTGCCATTTCTACGTGCTCCTTACAGAACTTCTGGAGCCAGTGAAACGATCTTCATGAACTTATCGCCACGAAGTTCGCGTGTCACAGGACCAAAGATACGTGTACCGATTGGTTGCTCAGTATTGTCGTTTAGCAATACGCAAGCATTTCGGTCGAAGCGAATGACAGAACCGTCAGGACGACGTACGCCTTTACGGGTGCGCACTACCACCGCCTTCAGAACATCACCTTTTTTAACTTTACCGCGAGGGATTGCTTCCTTCACAGTAACTTTGATGACGTCACCGATATGTGCATAACGGCGGTGAGAGCCACCCAGAACCTTAATACACATTACGCTGCGTGCGCCTGAGTTATCAGCTGCGTCCAGCATACTTTGCATTTGGATCATGTTAGTGCTCCGCTAAATATTAATAACTAGACCCATCACGGGTCGGGCTGCCTCTTTAAAAGGGACGCGAATTGTACCACCCTTTTTTGTGATTGGGTAGTCAAAAAATAAACGGCTCCAAAAATATTTTGGAGCCGCTTTAGTTTCATAGAATTAACGAGATTAAATCTTCGCCTTTTCTAGAACTTTTACCAAAGTCCAAGACTTAGTCTTAGACAGTGGACGACACTCTGCGATTTCAACTGTGTCGCCTAGGCCACACTCGTTGTTCTCGTCATGTGCGTGTACTTTAGTCGTACGTTTTACGTATTTACCGTAGATTGGGTGTTTTACGAAACGTTCGATAGCAACAGTGATAGACTTGTCCATCTTGTCGCTAACAACACGACCTTGTTGAGTACGTTTTACTTCGCTCATTATGCGCCTGCCTTCTCAGTCAAAACAGTTTTCACACGTGCGATATCACGGCGTACAGCTTTCAGAGTATGAGTTTGCTGTAGTTGACCAGTCGCAGCTTGCATGCGCAAGTTGAACTGTTCGCGTAGCAAATTCATTAGCTCAGCGTTAAGCTCTTCAACGCTTTTCTCGCGTAGATCTTGTGCTTTCATCACATCACCTGCTTAGTTACAAATGTAGTTTTGAAAGGCAGTTTACGTGCCGCAAGACGGAACGCTTCACGTGCCAATTCTTCAGGTACACCACCCATTTCGTACATAACCTTACCAGGTTGGATTTGGGCTACCCAGTACTCAACGTTACCTTTACCCTTACCTTGACGAACTTCAAGTGGTTTTTCTGTGATTGGTTTGTCTGGGAACACACGGATCCAGATTTTACCTTGACGCTTAACGTGACGTGTCATTGCACGACGTGCCGCTTCGATTTGACGAGCAGTTAGACGACCACGGCCAACAGCTTTAAGACCGAATTCGCCGAAGCTTACATCAGTACCTTTAGCTAGACCACGGTTACGACCAGTCTGAACCTTACGGAACTTAGTACGTTTAGGTTGTAGCATCTGTCGACTCCTTACTTACGGCCTTTACGCTGCTTCTTAGGCTTGTCGCCTTTAGGCTCTACAGCGTTAGCTGCTGGCATACCACCTAGGATTTCACCTTTGAAGATCCAAGTTTTAATGCCGATCACACCGTATTGAGTGTGAGCCGAAGAAGTTGCGTAATCAATGTCAGCACGTAGAGTGTGTAGAGGCACACGGCCTTCACGGTACCACTCTGAACGTGCGATTTCAGCGCCGCCTAGACGACCGCTTACTTCCACTTTGATACCTTTAGCGCCTAGGCGCATAGCGTTTTGTACTGCGCGCTTCATAGCACGACGGAACATAACACGACGCTCTAGCTGAGACGCGATGCTGTCACCAACAAGTTGCGCATCTAGTTCAGGCTTACGTACTTCAGCGATGTTAATTTGCGCTGGTACACCTGCAATTTTAGCTACAGCTGCGCGTAGCTTCTCAACGTCTTCACCTTTCTTACCGATAACAACGCCTGGACGAGCAGTGTGAATAGTCACACGGATGCTCTTAGCAGGACGCTCGATAACGATACGTGATAGAGACGCTTTTTTCAGTTCACTTGTAAGGAACTGACGTACCTTGAAGTCGCCGTCTAGGTTGTCAGCGAAATCTTTGGTGTTAGCAAACCATGTAGCATTCCAAGGCTTAACGATGCCTAGACGAATACCATTTGGATGTACTTTTTGACCCATTGCTTACTCTCCTAGTCTCTAGCGATCTGCTACAACAACAGTGATGTGGCTTGAACGCTTCAAGATACGATCCGCACGACCTTTAGCACGAGGCATAATACGCTTCATGGTTGGGCCTTCATCTACAAAGATTTTTGCGACATTCAGATCGTCAATATCTGCACCTTCGTTGTGCTCCGCGTTAGCGATAGCAGACTCTAGAACTTTCTTAACTAGTGCAGCAGCTTTTTTGTTGCTGAACGTTAGGATTTCTAGAGCTTGGTCAACAGATTTACCACGGATTAGATCCGCAACTAAGCGAGCTTTCTGAGGCGAAATGCGAGCAAAGTTATGTTTAGCAATTGCTTCCATTATCTACTCCTTAGCGCTTCTTAGCTTTCTTATCCGCAGCGTGACCGCGGTAAGTACGTGTTGGTGCGAATTCACCCAGTTTGTGACCGATCATTTCATCAGTTACAAATACTGGTACGTGCTGACGACCATTATGGACAGCGATGGTCAAACCGATCATCGTAGGGATGATCATTGAACGACGGGACCAAGTCTTAATAGGCTTTTTGTCTCCGCTTTCCACCGCTTTCTCTACCTTCTTCAGCAAGTGTAGGTCAATAAAAGGACCTTTCTTGAGAGAACGTGGCATGGCGATTCCTCTTTATATAGATTACTTGTTACGACGACGTACGATGTACTTGTCAGTGCGTTTGTTCTTACGAGTCTTGAAGCCTTTAGTAGGCATACCCCAAGGAGATACTGGGTGACGACCACCAGAAGTACGACCTTCACCACCACCATGTGGGTGGTCAATCGGGTTCATTACAACACCACGAACCGTTGGACGGATACCGCGATGACGTGATGCACCTGCTTTACCAAGTTCACGTAGCATGTGCTCAGAGTTACCAACTTCACCGATTGTTGCACGGCCTTCAGAAAGAACTTTGCGCATCTCGCCAGAACGTAGACGGATAGTTACGTACGCACCGTCGCGAGCAACGATTTGAGCGTAAGCACCAGCCGAACGAGCTAGCTGACCACCTTTACCAGGCTTAAGTTCAACGTTATGTACTGTTGAACCTACTGGGATATTACGCATTGGTAGAGTGTTACCAGCTTTGATTGGTGCATCAACACCAGACTGAATAACATCACCAGCTACAACACCTTTAGGTGCTAGGATGTAGCGACGCTCACCGTCTTTGTAAAGAACTAGAGCAATGTTTGCGCTACGGTTTGGATCGTATTCAAGACGCTCAACTGTCGCTGGAATACCATCTTTAGTACGTTTGAAGTCAACTACACGGTAGTGGTGCTTGTGACCACCGCCGATGTGACGTACTGTGATACGACCCTTGTTGTTACGACCACCGTTCTTAGAGTTTTTCTCTAGAAGAGGTGCGTATGGCTTGCCCTTGTGTAGGTCAGCGTTAACAACTTTAACAACGTGACGACGACCAGGGGAAGTCGGCTTACATTTAACAATAGCCATTTTTAACTACTCCTGTTATTCCGCGCCGCCAACGAAGTCAAGATCTTGACCTTCTTTCAAAGTAACGTACGCTTTCTTAACGTCGCTGCGGCGACCTTGGCGTAGACCTTGACGTTTGGTCTTACCCTTAGTGATAAGAGTATTTACAGACTTAACTTCAACTTCAAATAGCTTTTCTACAGCTGCTTTGATCTCTTTTTTAGTCGCATCTTTAGCTACTTTGAAAACGATAGTGTTCGCTTTCTCAGCTGCCATAGTTGCTTTTTCAGAGATGTGCGGTGCACGTAGAACTTTTAGGATACGCTCTTCAGTGATCATGCTAGCATTTCCTCTACTTGCTTAACTGCTTCTGCAGTCATTACAACTTTGTCAAACGCGATTAGAGATACTGGATCGATACCAGCAACATCACGTGCGTCAACTTTGTATAGGTTACGAGCAGCTAGGAATAGATTCTCATCTACTTCGCTAGTCACGATTAGAGCGTCAGTTAGCTCAAGCTCTTTGAGCTTAGCAACTAGCTCTTTAGTCTTTGGTGCTTCAACTGAGAAGTTATCAACAACGATTAGACGCTCTTGACGAACAAGCTCAGAAAGAATGCTCTTCATAGCACCACGGTACATTTTTTTGTTTACTTTTTGGCTGTGATCTTGTGGTTTCGCAGCAAAAGTAACACCACCTGTACGCCAGATTGGGCTACGGATTGTACCAGCACGCGCACGGCCAGTACCTTTTTGACGCCATGGCTTAGCGCCACCGCCAGAAACTTCTGAACGTGTTTTTTGAGCACGAGTACCTTGACGAGCACCTGCTGCGTACGCAACAACTACTTGGTGTACAAGAGCTTCGTTAAACTCACGTCCGAAAGTAGTTTCGGAAACAGTTAGTGCATCGGCACCTTTAACCATTAGTTCCATTACTTACTCCTGAGACGTTATGCTTTAACAGCTGGTTTAACGATCACGTTGCCGCCAGTTGCGCCTGGGACTGCACCTTTAATAAGAAGCAGGTTGCGCTCAGCGTCAACACGTACGATCTCTAGGTTTTGAGTCGTTACACGCTCAGCACCCATGTGACCTGCCATTTTCTTGCCTTTAAATACGCGACCTGGAGTCTGACATTGACCGATAGAACCAGGAGCACGGTGAGACAATGAGTTACCGTGAGTCATATCTTGAGTACGGAAGTTCCAACGCTTAACAGCGCCTTGGAAACCTTTACCCTTAGATGTACCAGTAACGTCTACTTTCTTAGTTTCGTTGAATAGTTCAACAGTTAGTTCTGAACCAACTTCGAACTCTTCGCCGTTTTCTAAACGGAATTCCCAAAGACCGCGACCAGCTTCAACGCCAGCTTTAGCAAAGTGACCTGCTTCAGCTTTGTTTACACGGTTAGCTTTCTTAGAACCAGCTGTAACCTGGATTGCTGCGTAGCCGTCAGTTTCAAGAGTTTTCACTTGAGAAACACGGTTAGCTTCAACCTCAACAACTGTTACTGGGATAGAAACGCCTTCTTCAGTAAATACGCGGGTCATGCCCACTTTACGACCGATTAGACCAATCATACTTCTAATCTCCCTTAACCTAGGCTAATTTGAACGTCAACGCCCGCAGCAAGGTCTAGACGCATTAGAGCATCAACAGTCTTGTCTGTTGGCTCAACGATGTCGATTAGACGCTTGTGAGTACGGATTTCGTACTGGTCACGTGCTTTCTTGTTAACGTGTGGAGAGATAAGAACTGTGAAACGCTCTTTACGAGTTGGCAGTGGGATTGGACCACGAACCTGTGCGCCAGTGCGCTTAGCTGTTTCAACGATTTCCGCTGTAGAAGCATCGATTAGTTTGTAATCGAAAGCTTTTAGGCGGATACGGATACGTTGGTTCTGCATGAGACAGAGCTCCAAATTTAATAAATTACACAAACAATATCGCCACCCAAACTCGTCAAGACGAGAGAATGCCGATTGATTTATGTGAAACCGTAGCATCCAAGATTAGGACGCATTGTCAGTTAATTTTCGATTAACTATCCCTATATGCCAAAGTCACCTTTGAGGATAGTTTTTCCGAAGAAAAGATAGCTAATTGTATTAACCGCGAACATAAGCTGAGTATACATTACCTCGCAAATCCTTAGATTTGCTCGCTCCTCACTGCTCATTGGTTCACAACTGGCTTAACCAGTGCGCTGCATTATACAGATCACACTTTAGGTTGCAAGCGCTGAGTGAAAAATAATCGGGAATATTCCAAACCCCATACATTCCTCTTCGCTTGGTAGCCATTAAAACAAAAAGGACGCCGAAGCGTCCTTTTCTAAACTGTAATCGTAATAGCGGCTGCTATTATTTCTTACCGCTTGATAGTGCACCGAAACGCTTGTTGAAGCGATCAACACGGCCGCCTGTATCAACGATACGTTGCTTACCAGTGTAGAATGGGTGACACTTGTCACATACGTCTAGGTGGATAGACTCTTTACCTAGAGTAGAGTTGAACTCAAAAGAGTTGCCGCAAGAACAAGTCGCTTTTACTGCTTTGTATTCTGGGTGGATACCAGCTTTCATGGGATAACCTCAATAGTAGGCCGTGTCGCTATACGAATCTAAGCCGCACACCACACGCAATTAATAATAAAATGGGATACCGCATCAACTAATTGCCGAAGCCATATCTCAAGGCGCGATATAGTAAAGAATCACATTGCTCGGATCAACACATTTGGCAACTTTTTCGCCACTTTTTTAGCCAGACTAATCATAGAGGCACGATTCACGCTGAATCGCATAGCTTTACTCGAATTTCCATACCGATTTTAATAGACTCTCATTTCCTTTCCCTCTTTTTAATAGCTAAGAATTTATGCGTCCAACCATTGCTAGAGTGGCATTACCCGTTCCGCTCGACAAACAATTTGATTACGCCATTCCGGGGCACCTGTTTCCGATCATTGGTGGACGCGTTTCCGTGCCTTTTGGACGCCAAACCTTAGTCGGCATCGTCACCGCAATGGTTAATCACTCGGACTTTCCCAAAGATCAACTCAAGCCAATCAAAGCAGTTCTTGATTCTCAGCCGATATGGTCTGAAAAGCTTTATTCGTTGCTGACTTGGTGCAGCCAGTTCTACCAATACCCACTTGGAGATACGCTACACAATGCGATGCCAGCAGCTCTACGTAAAGGAAAGCCTGCAGATTTTGCGACGCTACAAGAGTGGCAAATTACCGAATCCGGTAAAGACAAGCTGATGCAAGGGCTTGATCGTCGAGCGGTCAAACAACAGAAGGTCTTGCAAATGTTGGTTAACGGCGCTTTGCCTCACCAGGAATTTGTCGACCAAGAGATAGCCTCAACAGTACTAAAGTCTTTAGAAGAGAAAGGCTGGATTGAACGTATCGAGAAGAAGCCTGTAATCACCCCGTGGGGACAGCACGTTGAATGCGACGTCGAAAAGCCAAAGCTCAACCACGAACAAGCGCTGGCTATTGCGAGTGTAAATAGCCAAACAGGTTTTGCCTCCTATTTATTAGAAGGCGTCACGGGCTCAGGTAAGACAGAAGTGTACCTCAACCTTATCAAGCCAGTTTTAGAGCAAGGGAAACAAGCCTTGGTTTTAGTACCAGAGATTGGCTTAACGCCCCAAACCATCAACCGCTTTAAACGCCGTTTTAATGTGCCAGTTGACGTCATCCACTCCGGGTTAAACGAGACGGAGCGTCTGAATGCGTGGCTTTCTGCACGCGACAAAGCGGCCGGAATCATTATCGGCACACGCTCAGCCCTACTCGCGCCTTTTGCTGATCTCGGGATTATCATTGTGGACGAGGAACATGACACCTCTTACAAACAGCAAGATAGCTTGCGTTATCATGCACGCGATGTTGCTGTAATGCGCGCTCATAAAGAACAAGTTCCGATTGTTCTGGGCTCAGCCACACCTGCACTGGAGACATTGCACAATGCCTTGTCAGGCAAGTATCACCATTTAACACTAACCCAACGAGCTGGCTCTGCCGTACCAACCACCAATAAAGTGTTAGATGTAAAAGGTCAGTATTTAGAAAGTGGCTTATCTGCCCAACTGATTGCCGAAATGCGCAAGCATTTAAAAGCTGGCAATCAAGTAATGTTGTTTCTTAACCGCCGAGGCTTTTCGCCCGCTTTGATGTGCCATGAATGCGGTTGGATTGCAGAATGTAAACGCTGTGATGCGTACTATACGTTCCACCATTACAGCAACGAAATACGCTGCCATCACTGCGGCTCACAACAACCGGTAATTCATCAATGTCAGGGGTGTGGTTCAACTCAATTGGTTACCGTCGGCGTAGGAACGGAACAACTCGAACAACAATTGGCTCAGTTATTTCCAGAATACAAAGCCATTCGCATCGACAGAGACAGCACACGTCGCAAAGGTAGTTTGGAAGATGCCCTTGAATCGATTCGTAAAGGTGAACATCAAATTCTGATTGGCACCCAAATGCTGGCTAAGGGGCACCATTTTCCAAATGTAACGCTCGTTGCTCTTTTGGATGTTGATGGCTCTCTTTATAGTAGTGACTTCCGCGCTTCCGAGCGACTAGCGCAGTTGTTTATTCAAGTCGCAGGTCGTGCCGGCCGCGCAAGTAAACCTGGCGAGGTTATCCTACAAACCCACCATCCTGAGCACAGCTTGCTGCAGGCCCTGCTTCAAAAAGACTATCGCCACTTTGCTATGACAGCTCTGGAAGAACGCAAACTGGCTCAGCTTCCGCCTTATAGTTTCTTGACTCTGTTTAAAGCAGAGGCGAACCAAAGTGAGATAGTTGAAGACTTCCTGCGTCAAGTTCGCTTTACGTTAGAGTCACACCCTCTGTTCGATGATTCCTGCATGGTGTTAGGCCCTACTCCTTCACCTTTGGCCAAGCGGGCTGGTAAATACCGTTGGCAACTATTACTGCAAACTCAGCATCGTTCATTGATGCAAAAGTTATTAACCAGTGCCAAACCTGCTATTGAGTTGTTGCCAAACGCTAAGAAAGTACGCTGGAATTTAGACATAGAACCACAAGATCTCAGCTAGCAAACGTTTAACTATGTAATGAATTACCATTTAATGTGACCAGAATCACACCAAGATTACAATTTTTGTTAAACAGACCGTAACTTTCACTTTAGAAATGAATAGACTATCCAAATTAGAAAAGTCTAAAGTGACTTGTTTGCACAGGCTTAGATTAAAACAATGACTATTCCCACAAATTGATATCGCGGTGAAGAATCCATTTTCCCACTCGTTAACACGAACTGAGCGAAGAGCAAATACAGCTCTAACTCGGTTTGATTACTCTGATTTCAAACCGGAATAACGTCATCTTGGCAAAAAATAAATGAGAGGTTAAAAACTATGGCGACAATGAAGGATGTTGCCCAGCTTGCGGGAGTGTCTACGGCTACGGTATCTCGAGCCTTAATGAATCCAGAGAAAGTCTCTTCTTCTACAAGAAAGAGAGTAGAAGATGCCGTACTTGAAGCGGGTTATTCTCCAAACTCATTAGCGCGTAACTTACGTAGAAACGAATCAAAAACCATTGTTACTATCGTTCCCGACATCTGTGATCCTTATTTTTCTGAAATTATTCGCGGTATTGAAGATGCAGCCATGGAACATGGCTATCTAGTCCTGCTGGGCGATAGCGGACAACAGAAGAAACGCGAAAGCTCTTTCGTTAACCTCGTATTTACTAAGCAGGCAGATGGAATGCTACTGCTTGGTACAGATCTACCATTCGATGTCAGTAAGCCAGAGCAAAAGAACTTACCTCCGATGGTAATGGCGTGTGAATTTGCGCCAGAGCTCGAGCTTCCGACAGTACATATTGATAACCTGACCTCAGCATTTGAAGCGGTGAATTACCTGACCCAATTAGGTCATAAACGCATTGCTCAAATCTCTGGACCAGATACAGCAATATTGTGTCAGTTCCGCCAGCAAGGCTACCAACAAGCCCTGCGCCGTGCCGGCATCAATAAAGATCCACAATATAGTGTCATTACTGAGTTCTCTTTTGATGGCGGAGCAAAAGCCGTTCGTAAACTGCTCGAATTGCCAGAACCACCAACGGCTATTTTCTGTCACTGTGACACAATGGCCATCGGCGCAATTCAAGAAGCGAAAAAGCTTGGCTTACGAGTACCGCAAGATCTCTCTGTTGTGGGCTTTGATGACATTAACTTCGCTCAGTACTGCGATCCACCGTTGACCACCATCTCTCAACCTCGCTATGAGATTGGTCGACAAGCGATGCTAATGATGCTCGAGATGTTAAAAGGCCACGACGTGCATTCAGGCTCGCGTCTGCTTGAAACTAATCTCGTCATTCGTGGAAGTGCAGCGCCACCACAGCGCCCTTAACCTAAATATTAGGTATTCATCCCCAAAGCGGTGCTAAGGCGCCGCTTTTTATTTACCCCTCCTGCTTTTTGTATATCCCCAAATAAATATAAGCGAGAACAGAAACACACTCCTACACTCGGGCGTTGTCGCGCTTTAGCTATCAAGATTCTATCAATAGGGTGTTTTCTCAACTCGTTCTGGATTAACATATTTGCAAGAATCCTTGATGACCAGAAATAACCGTGGCAAATAGAGATTATGTAAGACGGGGGCGAGGCGCCCCAAAAAAGTCGACAAAAAAACAGCCGCCGAGAAGAAAAAAACCTTGGCGCAGTGGCCTGCTCGCTATCTTGCTCGTGGGCGGTTTTGGCTATGGTCTTTACCTTTTGAGTAGTGACCCAGAACCTAAACAACCAGCCGTGAAGCAGCCAACAACCACTGTAAGCAAACCAAAGCCGAAAAAAGACTTGCCGCCACCACCAGAAGAAAAATGGGAATATGTTGAGTCACTACCGAAACGTGAAGTTGAAGTTGTGGCCAAAGAAATTGAAGTTTCTAAAATTCCTTACATCATGCAGTGTGGCGCGTACAAAACCCAGGCACAAGCCGAAGAGCGTAAGCTTGCAATCGCGTTCCAAGGGATGTCGAGCAAGATTCGTAAGAAAGAAGGCAGTTCATGGTATCGCGTGGTGCTAGGTCCGTATAAGTTCAAACGTGATGCAGAACGTGACCGTCATAAACTGCAACGCGCGAAAATCGAGCCGTGTGCGATTTGGAAAGAAAATCTTTAAACTCAGGCCCTAGGAGCTAAGATCCTAGGGCCTTTCTTTTTGCCCCCTTGAATCCCCATTTCTCCTCCCCCATATACTGAATTAAATCCAAAGAGAAATAATCAAGAGGTCGACTGTGACTACCATTGTATCTGTACGTCGAAATAATAAAGTCGTCATCGCGGGTGATGGCCAAGTATCTCTAGGCAATACCGTAATGAAAGGTAATGCGCGCAAAGTTCGCCGCCTATACAACAACCAAGTACTAGCGGGCTTTGCCGGCGGTACTGCGGATGCCTTCACCCTTTTTGAGCGCTTCGAAAGCAAACTGCAAATGCACCAAGGTCACCTAACCAAAGCGGCAGTTGAGCTAGCTAAAGACTGGCGTAGCGATCGTGCTTTGCGCAAGCTCGAAGCCTTACTTGCCGTTGCCGACGAAACCGCATCGTTAATCATTACCGGTAATGGTGATGTCGTACAGCCAGAACATGACCTGATTGCGATTGGCTCTGGTGGTGCTTACGCACAAGCTGCCGCAACCGCCCTACTAGAAAACACAGATCTAGATGCTCGTGAGATCGCGGAAAAAGCTCTCAATATCGCGGGTGATATTTGTGTCTTCACTAACCATCACCACACGGTAGAAGAGCTAGACTCAACAGTAGAGCCTGAAAAACCAACCGCGTAATCGTAACGAAGTAAGGAAAGAATATGTCTGAAATGACGCCTCGCGAAATCGTTCATGAATTGAACCGCCACATTATCGGTCAAGAAAAAGCCAAGCGTTCGGTTGCGATTGCACTTCGTAACCGCTGGCGCCGCATGCAGCTTGAAGAAAGCTTGCGTGCCGAAGTGACGCCAAAAAACATCTTGATGATTGGTCCTACTGGTGTTGGTAAGACTGAAATCGCACGACGCCTCGCAAAACTGGCAAATGCCCCTTTCATCAAAGTTGAAGCGACAAAATTCACCGAAGTGGGTTACGTTGGTAAAGAAGTTGAAACCATCATCCGTGACCTAACAGATGTCGCTGTGAAAATGACGCATCAACAAGCGATGGAGAAAGTGAAATTCCGCGCAGAAGAGCAAGCGGAAGAACGCATTCTTGATGCGCTACTGCCACCAGCACGTGATAGCTGGGGTCAAGCAGAGCAAACGGAAGAGTCTTCTCACACTCGCCAGATCTTCCGTAAGAAACTGCGTGAAGGCCAACTAGACGATAAAGAAATTGAAATCGACGTAGCCGCACCACAAATGGGCGTAGAGATCATGGCGCCTCCTGGTATGGAAGAGATGACTAACCAGCTGCAAGGCATGTTCCAAAACCTCGCTGGCGACACTAAGAAAAAACGTAAGCTGAAAATCAAAGACGCAATGAAAGCGTTAGCGGAAGAAGAAGCGGCGAAACTGGTAAACCAAGAAGAGCTAAAAGAAGCAGCGATTTTCAACGTTGAAAACAACGGCATCGTATTTATCGATGAGATCGACAAGATCTGTAAACGCGGCGAGAGCTCAGGCCCAGACGTTTCACGCGAAGGTGTTCAGCGCGACCTACTTCCATTGATTGAAGGCAGCACGGTATCAACCAAGCACGGCATGGTAAAAACAGACCACATTCTGTTTGTTGCATCTGGTGCATTCCAAGTGGCAAAACCATCTGACTTGATCCCAGAATTGCAAGGTCGTCTACCAATTCGTGTTGAGCTAGAAGCACTAAGCAGCAACGACTTCAAACGCATTCTGACAGAACCAAAAGCCTCTCTAACAGAGCAGTACGTTGCGTTGATGAAAACGGAAGATGTGGACATCGAATTCACAGAAGACGGTATCACGCAAATCGCGGAAGCGGCATGGACGGTCAACGAAAGCACAGAAAACATCGGTGCTCGTCGCTTACACACCGTTATGGAACGCTTAATGGATGAAATCTCTTACGACGCAGCGGAGCAATCTGGCGCTAAATTCGTTATTGATTCCGCTTATGTGAAAGAGCGCCTAGGCGACACGATTGAAGATGAAGATCTAAGCCGCTTTATTCTTTAATCGCAATCTATTTTACCAAAGCCCAGAACCTTGTTTCTGGGCTTTTTGTTTAGAATGGCGGTGACTTTGACAACACCCAAATCAAAAGATCTCGTCATTCTAGCGAGCTCAAGCGAGACTAAGAATCTGCTAACAGCAAGCGCCTATTCTTTCCTCTCATCGTAACACTTCACAATCGGATGATAGGTTCTGAATCACACTCGTTGTTCAGAATAGCGGTGACTTTGACAACACCTAAATCAAAAAAATCTCGTCATTCTAGCAAGCTCAAGCGAGACTAAGAATCTGCTAACAGCAGACGCCTATTCTTTCCAACTCACCTTAACCACGGCACTATTGGGACGATAGATTCTGAATCACCTCGTTCCTCGCTGTTCAGAATGACGGTTACTGTGACAACACCTAAATCAAAAAGATCTCGTCATTCTAGCGAGCTCAAGCGAGACTAAGAATCTAGTAACAGCAGACGCCTATTCTTTCTCTCTCACCGTAACACTTCACAATCGGATGATAGATTCTGAATCACACTCGTTCCTCGCTGTTCAGAATGACGGTGACTTAGACAACATCTAAATCAAAAGAGCTCGTCATTCTAGCGAGCTTAAGCGAGACTAAGAATCTGCTAACAGCAAACGCCTTTCTTTCCCCACTCGCCTTCACCACCGCACAATCGGATGATCGATTCTGAATCACACTCGTTCCTCGCTGTTCAGAATGACGGTTACTGTGACAACACCTAAATCAAAAAGATCTCGTCATTCTAAGAGCTCAAGCGAGACTAAGAATCTGCTAACAGCAAACGCCTTTCTTTCCCCACTCGCCTTCACCACCGCACAATCGGACGATAGATTCTGAATCACACTCGTTCCTCGCTGTTCAGAATGACGGTTACTGTGACAACACCTAAATCAAAAGACCTGGTCATTCTAGCGAGCTCAAGCGAGACCAAGAATCTGGTAACAGCAGACGCCTATTCTTTCCCACTCCCCTTCACCACCGCACAATCGGATGATCGATTCTGAATCACACTCGTTGTTCAGAATGGCGGTGACTTTGACAACACCTAAATCAAAAAGATCTCGTCATTCTAGCGAGCTCAAGCGAGACTAAGAATCTGCTAACAGCAAACGCCTTTCTTTCCTCACTCGCCTTCACCACCGCACAATCGGACGATAGATTCTGAATAACCCTTTGACTTCTAGCTGAGTTGTTTTAGGTCAATAGCGTATCTGCCTCTTTGTGCTTATACTGGGCACATTGGTTACTAGCACGAAATTTCCATGAAACAATCTCTACAGATCTGGCTTGAAGCCGCTCGTCCAAAAACATTACCTCTGGCATTGGTCTCTATCTTAACAGGTAGCGTGCTCGCCTACTCGGCGGGTCATTTCTCACTGACGATTGCCATCATGGCTTTCGTAACCGCGACATTGCTGCAAATTCTGTCCAACCTGGCAAACGACTATGGCGATGCCGTTCAAGGTACAGATAACGACAAACGCCTCGGCCCATTACGAGCGATGCAGTCAGGCGCGGTAAGTGCTAAACAGATGAAACAAGCGATTATCTTTAACATCGCTCTGACCGCCATTTCAGGCTTGGTGTTGGTTTTCTATTCACTAAGTTCACTGGAAAGCATTGTCACTTTTATCGGGCTGGGAATTTTGGCCATTCTCGCAGCCATTGCTTATACCATGGGTAGCAAACCATACGGTTACGTGGGGCTTGGCGATATATCAGTGTTCTTGTTTTTTGGTCTACTCGGTGTATCCGGTACCTACTTCTTGCATACTGGTCACGTAGACACCACGCTATTCTTACCTGCTTTAGGCTGCGGTTTACTCGCCGTTGCAGTACTCAACATCAACAATATGCGTGATATAGAGAACGACCGAGAGTGTGGTAAACGCACGGTGGCGGTACGCTTAGGTCAACGTAAAGCCAAACAGTACCACTTTATTTTACTTGGTGGTGCTATCCTTGCCTTTGCAGCTTACTTGTTAATTCAAGACAAACCCGTTTGGATTAGCTTGCCATTTTTACTTAGTATTTATTTCGTGGCCGATCATGGTAAAGCAGTTTGGCATACACAAAAGCCCGCTCAGATAGCACCAATGATGCCAGTCATCGTGAAATGCTCTTTAGTCACCAACGTTTTGTTTGCAACAATTGTGGTAGCTCAAACTCTAGTAAGTTAAAAAAGGATTGTCATTGCATTGACTTAATGCCTAGATATACTCAAAGACAACCAATTTCTGTTTAGAAAGGTACGCTATGGAATACAATACCTCAGCACTCTGTGATATCTACCTCGATCAGGTAGATGTGGTTGAACCAATGTTCAGTAACTTTGGCGGTCGCGCTTCATTTGCCGGGCAAATCACCACCATCAAGTGTTTTGAAGATAATTCGTTGATCCGCGAGACATTAGAGCAAGATGGACTTGGTCGCGTTTTGTTAATTGACGGTGGCGGTTCCCTACGTAAAGCCCTTATCGATGCAGAAATCGCAACCATTGCGGAAGAAAACGAGTGGGAAGGCATTGTCGTTTACGGCTGTGTTCGTGAAGTAGATGAACTTGAAGATATGAACTTAGGCATTCAAGCCCTCGCTTCTATTCCTGTTGGAGCGACCAGTCAGGGGATTGGCGAATTGGATGTACCAGTCAACTTTGGCGGCGTCAGCTTCTTACCTGAAGATTATATTTATGCTGATAGCACCGGAATTATCCTGTCGCCTGAACCATTGAATATTGATTTAGAGTTGGATGAAGAAGCATAGCGAGTCTTAGGTGTCTAAGTTATAGGGTCTTCTCTTGGCTCTTAGCGCCTAGCCTTGTCTTAACATTTTCTACTTCCCTAAAACACAAACACCCGCTTAACGCGGGTGTTTTTAATTTGGAATGAAGAAGCCGAATTATTCCACTTCGTCCATTTTGCCAAGTAGTGCACGAATGCGCTCTTGCCATTGTGCGTGCTCTTGCTGTGCTTGTTGTGCTTTTTGCTCTAGCTCTTCACGTTGAGAGCGAAGCTCGTTCGCTTCTTCCGCAAGTTTAGCTTTATCTTCTTTCAGCTCTTCGACTTCCATCTGAAGAAGAGTGATTGTGTCAACTGCAGTTTGAATTTTAGATTCTAGTTGTTCTAGTACTTCAAAAGACATCTTGGCCTACCTATGTTATTCCGTTGGGACGATGTGCGAGATTGATGCACACCTAACCTATATAAGGTTCATTCTACTCAGCGTCGCGATGAGAAACACTCACTATATTCGATATTTTGCATCATTCGGTCAAAAAATCAGCGCAATCTCACTAAACGCTGACTTTTCTTGTCGCCGAAGCATTTTTGAGCAAGGATTTTGCGTCTCGCTACGCTGAAAATCGCCCTAAGTATTGATCAAATTCAAGTTAGATAAAGTAAAAGCCTCGCAAAAAGGCAAACGTTTACTCGACCTTGTGATAGAATCGCCGCGCAAATTCTTCTTCCCTCTTGCTTACTTGGAGACATCATGAAACGCGATTTAGCAATGGCATTTTCCCGTGTGACTGAAGGTGCAGCTCTGGCTGGTTACAAATGGCTTGGCCGTGGCGATAAAAACGCAGCCGATGGCGCAGCTGTTGAAGTTATGCGCACGCTACTGAACAAAACAGATATCAGTGGTGAAATTGTCATTGGTGAGGGTGAAATCGATGATGCGCCAATGCTGTACATTGGTGAGCAAGTGGGTATGGGTGGTGATGAAGTAGATATTGCAGTCGACCCGATTGAAGGAACGCGTATGACGGCAATGGGACAATCGAACGCACTAGCCGTACTTGCCGCAGGTGAGAAAGGCAGCTTTCTTAAAGCGCCAGATATGTACATGGAAAAACTGGTTGTTGGCCCTGGTGCAAAAGGCGTAATTGACTTAGAAAAGCCGTTAAAAGAAAACCTAGAGAACGTAGCAAAAGCCCTGAACAAGCCACTTGATACCCTAGTCGTTATTACCCTTGCGAAACCTCGCCACGATAACGTTATTGCAGAAATGCAAGCAATGGGCGTGCGTGTCTTTGCGGTGCCTGATGGTGACGTGGCTGCCTCTATTCTGACTTGTATGCCAGACAGTGAAGTGGACATGATGTACTGTATTGGTGGCGCGCCAGAAGGGGTAGTATCAGCGGCGGTAATTCGAGCGCTAGACGGTGATATGCACGGTCGCCTGCTTCCTCGTCACGAAGTAAAAGGCGATACTGAAGAAAACCGCATTTACGGCGCAGATGAACTAAAACGCTGCGATGAAATGGGCGTAAAAGCGAATGTTGTCCTCAAAATGGAAGACATGGCTCGTAGCGACAATGTGGTATTTTCAGCTACAGGCATCACTAAAGGTGACTTGCTGGAAGGTATCTCTCGTCAAGGCAATATAGCGACCACAGAAACGCTGCTCGTGCGCGGTCGATGCCGTACTATTCGTCGCATTAAGTCGACTCACTACCTAGATCGTAAAGATCCAGAAGTACGCGATATTATTCTTTAAGCATTTCCCGAGGCTCTAGCTCAATCTGAGTTTGAGCCTTTCTTTCCGCACAGCCGGACAGTAGATTCTGAATCACCTAGTCCCTCGCCGTTCAGAATGACGGAGACTTTAATAAGCTCTAAATCAAAAGAACTCGTCATTCTAGCGAGATCCAGCGAGACTAAGAATCTGGTAACAGCAGACTGCTATTCTTTCCTGGTCACCTTAACCACTGCTCAACCGGACGATAGATTCTGAATCACCTCGTTCCTCGCTGTTCAGAATGACGACATATATTGACTCATATGAACATAGCGCCTACAAATCCACACTCAAATTAAGTCAACACTTTTCTTTACTAACCCTATCGCGCATAATATGTACTGACGTATAAATGGTGGGTATATGAAGACCGTAGATAGGATATTGCAAATCGTTAAGCGTGATGGCTCCGTCACTGCAAAACAACTCTCTTCTGAGCTAGGGATGACAACCATGGGGGCTCGTCAGCACCTGCAAAGTTTAGAAGATGATGGCATTCTTTCTATCCATGACGTAAAAGTAAAAGTCGGTCGCCCTGCTCGTCATTGGTCTCTCACTCAAAAAGGTCATGAGCAATTTGCTGACCGTCACGGTGAGTTGACTATTCAGTTTATAGAAGCTGTCGAACATATCTTTGGCAAAGATGGACTGGAAAAAGTCACATCAGAAAGGGAAAAACTCACGTTACAAAGTTATCGTCAGCATCTTGAGCAATGCGACTCTCTGCAAAGCAAACTAGAAACACTCGTCACATTAAGAGAGCAAGAAGGCTATATGGCAGAGCTCGAGAAAGATGAGAACGGATTCATCTTGATCGAAAATCACTGTCCGATTTGTAAAGCCGCAACTCGCTGCCCAAGCTTGTGCCAATCAGAATTAAGTGTCTTTCAGTCTTTACTTGGACGTGACACCAAAGTAGAGCGTACCGAACACATCATTAGTGGCCAAAGACGCTGCGTTTACCGCATCCAACAACTGCAGTAACCACCACAACCAAGCATCGACATGCCGCACTTATTCAATCTCAAGCTTGAAAGCTTCTCTTATAAGTGAGACGGCTGAAGAATTCATCCTCTCTCCTCTTTCTAGTGGTATAGGCTTTTAGTAACTAAAGGCAATTTCCATAAGGATTTGGAGAGCATCGATGTCTACTCTACGTCATATCCCATCCCAAACGCTTCCTCCATTCGATGAAATGGTTCAAATGGCAGAGCGAGACCCAGAAGCTTTTGAGCAATTTCGTCATGAGATGGCGAAAGAGATGATCGAAAGCGCATCAGAAGATATGAAAGAAAGATTGTGGGCTCAACAAAGCCACATTGATAGAGTCATCAGCACGTGTAAAAACCCTCATCACACCAATGTGGTATTGATGAACGAGTTGCAAAAACAGGTCGTAAAGTTCAAAGCAGCGCTAGAAGGGGAAGCGACACCGACACAAAAAGCGGATGTGGTTAGCTTAAATGCGTTTAAAGATAGGGATGATTTTTACTGATACTCAGTAGATAGATCGAGAAAGTTAGGGTTCGTTTCTCTTACCAAGGCTAACTTCCACTCACGCTTCCACTGGTTGAGCTGCTTTTCTCGGTTTATAGCCGTAGCCATATCGTCGAATAGCTCAAAGCAAACGAGCTTATGAACGTTGTATTTCTTAGTAAATCCTTCCACTACTCCATTTTTATGTTGCCATATTCTTTGGGGCAGCTGACTGGTAACACCTATGTAGAGAACGGCGTTGTTATTTGACGTTAGGATATAAACGCAAGGTGTCTTATCGATGATTCATTCTCCTTCATTATTCGCTGTTACTTTTCCGTTGTAATTCGCAAGCTCAGGCAGTTTATTTCAATCTCAGAGCACTCTGCGCCTAGATTCTGAATCACACTCGTCCCTCGCTGTTCAGAATGATGATGACTTTAACAGCCTCCAAACCAAAAAGGATCGTCATTCTAGCGAGCCTTAGCGAGACTAAGAATCTACTTTCAGCACGCACGATACTTGAGGCAATTACTCCGGCTCAGGGCCATATTGGTTTGGTCCTGATGTCCCCTTTAAGAGACCACATTCAATTAGAATCCATAAACCACAAATCAGAGAAATGGAAGCGACGAACATCTGTGGGGTCGACGGCTCTTGCGCGGCAGGGCTGGTCATTGGCGTGGCAATTCGTCCGATAATCAGCGGAATATTCAGTGCTAGCCAATAGATCGATTTGTTGCGGTCGTGCCAACGCTTGGTGGTGATCGCCAAATCAGGGATCAACAGAACCACCAAGAAAATAGGAAGAAGCACATAGGAGAGAGTAGGAAGCAGTTGGCTGATACCGGCACCAAAGCCTAGAATGGACACATAGTAAATGACGTTCCAAATCCAGTAGGTTTTACGGTTTATACGTCCTTGAAAAGAAAACAGTAACTCTTTAGTCGACATCAAATTTTACCCCAAAGTAGAAAGGTTATAGATTAGCCGAGTCGATATAGTTTGGAAAGGACACCGATAGCTTGGGTGCCCACAACGACCTTACAATAAGCAGAGCCAGGCTGAGAATTCGTAGCAATAACCCCTCGCTATTCTCGGGCAATTCAGCGCAACCTAGTTCACGACCTTTTGGAAGCTATCTATATCTATGTCTCGGATATTGACTGTTAAACTGTGCACGTGACTGGCTTGCTCTTGAAGTGTCGCCATCAAGGCTCGTGACAGTTCTCGCTTTTGTTCTTGGGAGCGACCAGATAACAAATCAAAGTTGATATGGATAAAGTCGAGGCTATCACCCTCCTCTCCTATTAACCAATTGTGGCACCGGAGCGTTCTAGATTTCACTGACGCGAGTTCAAAGAGGCCACTTTCTAACGCCGTTTTATGTAAATCCTCCAGCAACCCCTGAACATTGACGCGTTCTTCCACCGAGTTTGAATACTCTAAAACGAGATTTGGCATTTTGATTCCTTTCTACAACAATTAATTCCAGCGCGTAGTAATACCAATCTCAGCAGCAATTTCCGAGGAATGAACTATCATTCTGTCTACGCGATCACCAATCGGTTGCTTTTGACAAAAATAACAGGATCGATGCTTGGTCGAATCAGTAAAGAAAGCCGGACAAGACATGACGCCAATCATGATCTGTTCACATTATTCTGTTATATTCCTACGTAGATTTTTTACATTAATTGACTATTTACATTAAAGATAAGGGAGATATTCCTATGCGTCGTCCTGTAGTGATGGGTAACTGGAAACTAAACGGCAGCAAAGCAATGGTAACTGAGCTGCTAACTGGTCTTAACGCTGAACTTGAAGGCGTTGAAGGTGTTGACGTAGCAGTCGCTCCACCAGCACTTTACATCGACCTAGCAGAGCGCGTAATCGCTGAAGGCGGTAACAAGATCATCCTAGGTGCTCAAAACACTGACCTAAACAACAGCGGTGCGTTCACTGGCGATATGTCTCCAGAAATGCTGAAAGATTTCGGTGCTACTCACATCATCATCGGTCACTCAGAGCGTCGTGAATACCACAACGAATCTGACGAGTTCATCGCTAAGAAATTCAACTTCCTAAAAGAAAACGGTCTAACACCTGTTTTCTGTATCGGTGAATCTGAAGCGCAAAACGAAGCTGGCGAAACTGAAGCAGTATGTGCACGTCAAATCAACGCAGTTATCGACACTTACGGTGTTGAAGCTCTAAACGGCGCAATCATCGCTTACGAACCAATCTGGGCTATCGGTACTGGTAAAGCAGCAACAGCTGAAGATGCACAACGCATCCACGCTTCTATCCGCGCACTAATCGCAGCAAAAGACGAAGCAGTTGCAGCACAAGTAATCATCCAATACGGTGGTTCTGTTAAGCCAGAAAACGCTGAAGCTTACTTCTCACAACCAGACATCGACGGCGCTCTCGTTGGCGGTGCTTCTCTAGACGCTAAAAGCTTCGCAGCAATCGCTAAAGCAGCGGCTAAAGCAAAAGCTTAATCTCGTTTTTACTGAGAGTAGAAATAACAAAGGGATGCATCATGCATCCCTTTTTGTTTGTGTTGTACCGTCGGAGTACCTAATAGAAAGTTCCGACTTACGCTGGCTCAGCAATTTTCACGGTTGGCTTTTTCGCGAGCTCCGCACTGGAATCTTTCTTATAAAGGTTCTCGTAGCAGTAATTTGTGGCTTCAATGTAGCCTTCTACGCTACCGCAATCAAAGCGCTGACCTTTAAATTTGTATGCCAAAACACAACCAGATTGAGCTTGTTGCATCAGCGCATCGGTGATTTGAATCTCACCACCTTTACCTGGCTCTGTATTTTCAATCAGTTCAAAGATATCAGGTGTCAGAATGTAGCGACCAATAATCGCTAGATTGCTAGGTGCAGTGCCTGGCTCTGGCTTTTCAACCATGTTATCAATGCGGAAGATATCATCTTTGATCATCTCGCCAGCAATCACACCGTATTTATGCGTTTCTGATTCCGGCACTTCTTGTACCGCAACGATTGAACAGCGGAACTGTTTGTACAGCTCAACCATTTGCGCTAGAACGCCTTTGTCCCCATTCACACATAGGTCATCCGCAAGCACAACAGCAAACGGTTCATCACCGACCAATTCACGTCCCGTAAGAATAGCGTGACCTAAGCCTTTCATTTCACGCTGACGGATGTAAGTGTAACTCGCAGAATCAATCAAAGAACGAATATCATCAAGCAGCGCTTCTTTACTTGTACCGCTAATTTGATGCTCTAGCTCGTAGTTTTTATCAAAGTGATCCATTAACGAGTGCTTACCACGACCAGTGACGATGCACATACCATCCATACCGGCTTCAATCGCCTCTTCAACACCGTATTCAATCAATGGCTTGTTTACCACTGGCATCATTTCTTTCGGCATCGACTTAGTCGCAGGAAGGAAACGTGTACCGTAACCCGCCGCAGGGAATAAACACTTTTTAATCATTTTATTAAACCTAACTCAACCAATAGCGAGCACTCAGCTCGCTATTTATTATTTGTTGTAAAACTCTTTATACCAAGAGACAAACTCAGCAACTCCTTCTTTTACAGTTACTTTTGGTTTGTAGCCAGTCGCAGAAAATAAGTCTTCTGTATCCGCATAGGTTTGATAGACATCACCGGGTTGCATTTCTCGGAAGTTTTTCTTAGCTTCAATACCCAGTTCATCTTCAATCGCTTTAACAAAATCCATTAGGTTAATCGGTGAACCATGGCCTATGTTATAAACGGCGTAAGGCGCAGAGCTACTTGCTGGAGTACCATCTTCAACGGTCCAGCTATCATTACGTGCAGGCAACACATCCGAAATACGAACCACACCTTCGACAATATCATCCACATGAGTAAAGTCGCGCCACATATCACCATTGTTATTAATATCAATGGTTTCACCATCAAGAATCTTTTTAGTGAAAATAAAAGGAGCCATATCAGGGCGTCCCCATGAACCGTAAACGGTAAAGAAACGCAGGCCTGTGGTCGGAATATCGTATAGATGCGAATAACTATGAGCCATTAGCTCATTAGACTTTTTGGTTGCCGCATACAGTGACACCGGGTGATCAACACTATCAGATGTAGCAAATGGTACCTTGGCATTTAAGCCATATACAGAACTAGATGATGCATACACTAAGTGCTTAACATCATTTTGACGACAACCTTCAAGGATATTCAAATGTCCTACTAGGTTAGAGTCTGCGTAAGCATGAGGGTTTTCCAAAGAGTAACGTACGCCAGCTTGCGCGGCCAAATGAATAACACGATCAAATTTCTCTGTCGAGAAGAGTGTTTCCATCACAGAGCGATCAGCAATATCAACGTTCAAAAACTTGAACATAGGATGTTCAATACGGGACAATCGAGCAAGCTTCAAGTTTACATCGTAATAATCGTTTAGATTGTCGATACCAACAACTTCATTCCCTGCAGCATTTAGCTTCTCTACGGTTGCACTACCAATAAAACCGGCCGCACCTGTCACTAAGTATTTCATCAGATTGATTACCTTAATAAAACGAAAGCCAGTCACTACGACTGGCTTATTATAATGTCATTTTGATTAGTCGCTACCAAACAGGTCTCTGGTATAAACTTTATCAGCCACATCAGCAAGTTCTTCAACCATGCGGTTAGAAACAATAACATCTGACACTTGTTTGAACTCTTCAAGATCGCGGATAACGACAGAGTGGAAAAACTCATCTTCCTGAAGTACTGGCTCGTACACCACTACTTCAATACCTTTCGCTTTAATACGCTTCATAATGCCTTGAATTGACGAAGCGCGGAAGTTATCTGAACCAGACTTCATAATTAAGCGGTAGATACCCACCACTTTTGGCTGGCGTTTGATAATTGAGTCTGCAATAAAATCTTTACGCGTGCGGTTTGCATCAACGATTGCACCAATGATGTTGTTAGGAACTTCTTGGTAGTTTGCTAACAATTGCTTTGTATCTTTTGGTAAGCAGTAACCACCATAACCGAATGACGGGTTGTTGTAGTGATTGCCAATACGAGGGTCTAAGCCAACACCTTCAATAATTTGGCGAGCGTCAAGATTATGAGCTTCAGCATACGAATCTAACTCATTGAAATAAGCTACGCGCATCGCAAGATACGTGTTTGAGAACAACTTAACCGCTTCTGCTTCTGTAGAGTCAGTAAACAGAACCGAGATGTCTTCTTTTACCGCACCTTCGACCAAAAGGTTAGCGAACTTCTCTGCACGTTCGCTGCGCTCTCCAACGATGATGCGAGACGGGTGTAGGTTATCGTAAAGAGCTTTGCCTTCGCGAAGAAACTCCGGAGAGAACATAACATTCTGACAACCGAGTTCCTCTTTAATGCGCGCAGTATAACCCACAGGTACAGTCGACTTAATCACCATAACTGCATCTGGATTAATTGCCATCACATCTTTAATCACTGCTTCAACTGAAGAAGTATTAAAGTAGTTCGTTTGAGGGTCATAATCCGTTGGTGTGGCAATAACAACAAACTCCGCGTCTTTGTAAGCCAGCTCTTTATCTAGCGTCGCGATAAAGTTGAGTTCTTTGTTTGCAAGGAAATGTTCGATTTCCACATCAACAATTGGAGATTTCTTGTCATTCAACAAGTCCACTTTTTCTTGGATAATATCAACCGCCACAACCTCATGGTTTTGTGACAATAACATGGCATTGGACAAACCGACGTAGCCCGTGCCTGCTACAGCAATTTTCATTTTTATTTCCTATTATTTGACTGACGCTAGCATATCAAAACACCGACACTCTCGGTAGAGTGTGGTGAATAATTAGAAAGCTCAAACTCGCGACAAAAACTTAATTTAACTGAGAACCCAAATAACGCAAATACGCGTTGCGAATGCGCAGCTTGTTCTGCTCAAAGTACTCTTGGCCATAACGGCCTCGGTTAAAGTAGCGACGAAGCATGCTATTATCCATTACGAGTTCATCCCCTTGGCCTGCCGCTAAGTAATTATAATCGTTGCCAACTCGCGTCGTAACGTTGAAATCATAAGCCTCGTTACCACGAACTTGTATCACTCCCGGAGACATATCACGCCATGGCGTTAATGGCAGCTTTACCGACACAGTGACAAACTGCTCTTCGTCTGTATCGTTAAACTTTGTCACCTGATAACTTGCAGATACTTCTATGTCTTCAAACCAATGTGAGGTCGTGAATTTTGCGCCAACATCCCCTTTCCAAAACTCGCCAGCAGTTGCGTTAAACTGCCAATCCCACTCTGGCATAGAGAATGTGTAACGAGTTAAAAAGGTTTGGCGATCTGGATTCGCATAACCATTTTTGTCTTTTTCGTCTTGATGTTGGAAGTAGCTCATCTCTAGTCCCAACTCATGGTTGCCCGATTGAGAGAACCAAGCTGATTCGCTACGCGCACCGATATAATCCGACTTAACCAAGCCTAGAGAGACCTGGTTAGCAATATCGACATATGGTAAACGGAAGAACTGATGCACCATTGCACGATCAATCTCGCTCTCATACGCGCTGTCTTCGAAATACCCACCCTCTTCAAAATCATCACTTTCTGCTAAAGGTAAAATATGACGAACATCTATTGCCGCGCCAGACCATAGGTAGGTGTATAAGTTGCTGGACATGGCAAAAGAGTAATCATACACTCCGTACTCGGTTGCTACGCCATGCCTTACCATAGGGGAAAGTACTATCTGCGAATCTAAAGTGCCTGAATTAACTCGCTCCGTTTTCCAAGCAACCATGTCTAATCTTTCCGACAAATCGCGCGTGATAAACTGAATGTCGTCACAAGCTGCGCTACCATTGACAAAACTTTGGTAACAGTTAGAGTTAGACAAAACGCTGACCACTGGTTTTTGGTTGGCAAGCATCACAAGTTCAAATTGATCCGATGCAGCGCCAATATCTTGCGCTGCATTTTGACCAAAATGACTCGATACAATCCCCAGAGCTACACCTAATCCATCTGCTTGATTATGGTTGTATCGACGGTTCTCTAAAGCCACCACGACTCTACCATTGACTAACCCCACTTGAACATTAACGAAACCTTCGTTTTTTAACGCACTCACCAAAGTTGAGATCGAAGCATCTTGAAACTTCTTCTGTTCTACAAAAAGCTTATCTCTCAAAGACATATCGTTTTTAGAAAAGCTAACTGAGCGTGTGTAATCAGATATCAGAGGGATTGAAAAAGCGGCATTCCATACATTTTTAGTATCAGTGTCATGGCCTGAATAGACCTGATAACTAAGAGAAGCTGTTATATCATACGGGAGCAGCTCTTTTGGCGTAAAAATCTTTACTGAAGAATTAAACTCTTCTGAGTCGTACTCACCTACCAACTGAATGAAATTGAATGGCTGGTACTCAACACCACCAAATGGGCCATCCATAACGCCAAGCGGAATATCTGACTGACCATACCCCAACGACATTCGAACTGGAGCAAAATCGAAAGAGTAGTCAGCAACTATATAATTCGTATTAAAGTAGTTTAACTCTCCTCCAAGGTCTTGCACGCCAACTGCCAACTTGAGTTTATTAAAATCTTTAAAAAAAGGAAGTTGATACTTAAAAGAGGCTGATAGGTCTCTAACACTCCCCACAACAAACCCATTAGAACTATAGTCTTCAGTCACGATTCGTCCTTGTGCCTCTAACCCTTCGATTAGTCCGAGAGAAAACGTTAAAGACTCTATATCAGAGACGTTATTCCTAAGTGGTAACCCATGTGCAAAGTCAAAGCCAAAGCTCCCGTAGTTTTGAACTTGGGCATTGGGTATAAAAGTCAAACCAGTAAAACTTTGGTTAGAAGGTAATTCTTTTAAGGATGTTGCAAGCGTTTCGCCTGTATATAGAGATAATGCAAAAAATACAATCCCTAGTGCATTAGGTTTATTTACCATCATTCCATTTTCAATATATTAAGTTTGCATTCAGAATGCAGAAGTTAATCGCTAACCATAACAGTAATAAAAAATATCGAAATGATTAATAACGACATGAATGATCTTTTATTAAGGTTCTAATGTATTTTACAAAAAATCACCATATAGTAAAAAACATCAAATAAAATTTTACACACCCAAGATAAATCTGGAAATTTCTTCTTGCTTAAAAAAGTCTTTCTTAATAAACCTTTTGGGTTGAAATTCAACAATACTGTTAATTATTTCACCTATTATTTCCATATTGTAACATACTCTTGCATACCCACCTTCTTCCATAAAATCTGCAATATCGCTTTGATGTTTATCTACGCGGTCTAGATTTGGAACAATGATTATGGTCTTGTTTCGCTCCAAAAGACCGTAAATAGAACCTGCACCAGCATGAGTTATAACAACATCCGCCTGATTATAGTAATCCTCTATATCTGAAGTAAAAGTAAAATAGCTTCCAGATGATGGCTTGTATTCGCCGTCAGCAATTTGATAAGTATACTGATGGCTTTCAGTATCAGAAGCGAAATCAACTGCTCGAATCAAAGTGTCAAATTTTGTTGTACCAACAGTCACAAAAATCTTCATAATAATCCTGCGTAAATAGCATTGGGATAGAGACGTACAAGGGATTCGTTTTGTACATAAAACTTATCCGCTAATTTATACATAATACGACCAGTTAATGAACTAGTTTTAAATCGAGACCATGTTTCCACATGAACGATTTTTGCTCCCATAGTCTTATAAAATAAAGCAGCAACTATACAGATACCAGGTCCTGTTGATACAACGCTATGAATATGATGGTTACGACGAATTTTAATGAGAGAAGTAACTATTTTCGCTGGGCCTGTATTTAAAAGAGAGTCTATATGTCTATGTTTAGAGCGCAACTCGCCACAGACATAATGTTCATCAGCCCAATCAGGAGCATCTTTTTTGTCGGAAAGTGAAATTAATTTCGCATTTTCCAAATGAGGTTTTAAACGTTTAACTAAACGGTTCATTTGACTATTGTGCCCACCGACACCATAACAAAACAGGATACTTTTAGAACAAGACATTTTTTAAACTCTTTAAGGTTACAGAGGATGAATAATTTTTACGGATAATATCCAGGTTGTGTTCTATTATTTTTTTACGATCTTGATTCTCAATATCTATTTTCTCTAAAATAACCTTAGAGTAACGCTCTGGTTTCTTTTCGTTAACAATACAGACATTGAAAGAAAGATCTACTAACTCAGTAAAAGCAGGTATATCTGATAATACAACTTGCGCGCCGCATGCCATAGCCTCGATAGGCACTAGCCCCAAACTTTCGCTATCTGATGGATATATAAGAGTATTGATCTTATTGTACCAAAGAACTAGTTCACTTTGGGACATAGGCGGAAGGAACTTTACCTGGTTCTCAACACCAAGCTTTTTAGTTAGTTCAATTAAAGCATTTTTTTGATTTCCATCACCTACCACTTCTAAATAAAAGTCAGGAATATCGACTAATGCTCGAATAATAATATCAACATTCTTAGATTTTATAAGTCTACCTGCATAACCAAGCAACTTCTGTTCTCTTTCAATTGGTAGGAGCTTAAATTTATCAAGATCAACACCTCCAGAGGGATAAACTAATATCTTATCAGCGCTAACTCCATACTCTTGTTGTACATACTTAGAATATGAGTAAGAAGGGACGACAATTTTTTCTGATATACTTAATGCTCTCTGTACGATCTTACGCTTAATTTTAAATTGATTACGACTGAAGCCATCTAGTAATTTAACATCACCACCGTGCACATGACTTACAATTCTAGGTCTAATTCCGATATATGACAACAAGACAAATGGAATCATTGAATGAGAAACAAAGTGAACATAAAACAATTGATAAAACGGAATTTTAATAAAAATAAAAATAAAGAAAAAAGAATAATCAAAAACTTTTCTCAAATTATTAGCATGGCTTTTACTAATTGTTACTTTGTTAATGTTTTTATTTTCATCTCGTAGTTGATTATAGATATTTTTTACGAAGACACCAAAGCTAGGACTAAACTCTGATGGGTACATATTAGATACCAACAAGATTCTCATCTTAGTATTCCTGAGTCAGACTAGAAATATTCACACTTCTTCTTATCCAGTATATATATAGTCCATTCAAAATAATATCAACAAAATTATAAAAAGACTCTCCATTTGAGTTAAAATAAACTTCTTGATACCTATTGTTTATGACTGATGAATCAAAGTACTTTACATACATATCTTTTGTAAAGTTTACCACTGAGTTTGAGTCACAGAAAAAATAATCAAAAACTTCCTTTTTATCTAATTCTTTTTCGCATTCAAATTTTGTTCTTTCAGAAAAGTTGTAATAAAATGCTGTGTCAAAATTTTTCTGATTTATTAAAGTTGGGTATTCTCTATCTTCTGTTACGATCGCAGCAGGAACTCCGTAAGAAAAAGACTCCATTAAACTTCTTCCTGCCGAGATAGTAAGATCAAAATAAGGTATATGTCTTTGAGCATTTGAGGTATATACAGGATCGGTATAAATAAAAAGATTAGGAATATTCCCATAAGAATCTCTTATCTGTTCGAAAACACTTACATCATCGATTGTTCCAACAATAGACAGTGTTGTCGAGTTTCTTTTTTTATTCAAAAACATTAATAGATGAATTGATTTTTCTATTTTTTCTTTATATTTCCTACTAAATCGAGATATACATATTATATTCTTCTTTTCTTTATCAATTGTAATACTTTGGGGTAAAACTGTAGGGCTTGAGACCCTATTAGGTATTAAATAAACATTACCATTTCCTTTTCTTTTAAAAAAATCATAATTTTCTTTGGAAAAAACAACTAACGATTTAGTCTTAGGATAATATTTATTATTTTTACCACCACACTTGTTAAGCACTAGTTTAGACTTATTTACTAGAGATGATATCCTAGAAAAGAAATATGAGTGTTCATTAAAAGAATGAATTACTTGAGTATTTTTACCTTCTTTACAAGATATTTTTATACAATCAAAAATAGAGTTTTTGTTTAAATCGACAAATGTTAAATTTTTAAGCTCAACTTTAGGAGGCATATACCCAAAGTATAAAATTTTAAACTCACACTCTAATCGCTCTGAAATATTTTTTAAACTGTAAATATGGCCACCCAGTCCGGTATCCATAGTATAAACCATAAATAGTACATTACTCATTGTCACACTCACTCCATTTTAAATAATTATATTTCCAGAAAGGTATAGAAAGCAGAATCCCAAGAAAAGGAGTAACTAAGCCATTAAACAATATATGTCCGGCCCAAAAAGCAATTAATGATAAAACTAATAGAGCTGAAAAAACGACCCTAACACCATTAATAAATGCAAATTTTTTAACTGAAACACAGACATAAGTAAGAATAGAAATTACATAAAAAAATAAAGCCGACATGCCGAATATAAATAAAATATCAAAGAAGTCCATCTCAACTAAAGGCTTACCGCCTTCTCTAAGTTCTTCAAACCCGAGTCCAAAAATCAATCCGCCAACATGTGTACTTAAGTAGATGGGAAAAATATTGTCTAAAAAAACATCTCTGCCAGACAACAAAACTCTAGTAACCCCTCCATTGTCATAAAAATAACTAATCCTTGTGTAAACTGCTGAGTTAGTTATCAATTCAAAATTACTAAACACTAAAAAAGTAATTAGAAAAAGAATAACCATTAAAACTAGAAAACTCTTAAGTTCCGAAAGTTTGGTATAAGACAGAAAAAATACTAATACTAAACCAAGAACAGCACTCTTAGTTCCTAACATCAAAGCAATGAACATAAGAATAAAAAATGAAGTGAAGCGATACTTTCCATTGGAGTAATTGGAAAACAAATAGAAAGAGAATATAATCACTAATACACCAGAAAGCGCATTACCCGCATAAAAAAGACCTTTAAATCCATAATCATCATAACTTGTGTTCCCGACACCAAGATAACCAATAGTTACGTTAAATAATAAAACTATTGTAGAGAAAAAAGATATCTTAATTAAAGCCACGTTTGGGTTGCTTGTTTGAAAACTTGAGAAAGTAAAAAAAATAATAAATGTGTAAAATAACTTTAGTATTTCAGAAAAGTCATTCAAAAGGTAGTCACCGCTACCAAAAATATTTTGAAAAACACTCCAAATGAATGAGTATATTATAAGGAATAATGAAAAAAAGAAATAATTTTTATTTTTCTTAGCCAAAAAAACTAAAGCAAAGCATAAGAAAAGCAACTTATAAGCTATCGATATTTTTATGTCTAAGCCTACAACCGTTAGAAAAAAGCCATTCAATGCATCAAAAAACAAGAATAAACAGGACAATGATACAAATTGATTTTCACTTAATCTCTTCATGCTTTCTCAGACCTAATAGATTTAATTTTATCATGAAACTCATTAAGGTCTTTTCTATTCACAATAAAGTAATCTAATATTGATAATTTTTCCGAATATTTTTTTTCATATATCAACACTGCAATCAGGGTAGATAAAACATAAGAAATTGATACAGAAATCGCAACCCCATAAACATTATAATATGGAAATATAATATATGATATCAGACAGTTTAAAACTAAAATTATCGGCATGAAATAAAGTGAAATAATTGGTTTTCCTCGCCCAGCAAAGTCTACATTAATCAGCTTAAATACACTCATAAAAACAATCCCAGGAATAAGGATAAAAAATAGAGCTGAAACTTTATCATATTCTTGCCCCAACGCTAAAGGAACAAAAAAATGGAGAACGAAACCAATAAATAAACTAAAAACACCTCCGATAAAAAACTGAACTCTAGAAACCTTTTTGAGTTTATCTACCCAAACATCCCCGTGTTCTTTTTTATTCACGCTTTTTGAAAAGATAATTATGGATAGTGCTGCAGGAATCTGCCATATGAATTCAACGACTTGTGTAGAAACGATATAATTACCGACATCAGAACTATCACTTAAATGACTGATAATAAACAAACCTGCTTTGTAATTAAAGTCAATAAAAAACAGTGATACGGCATAGACTATTCCTAGTCGAAATATTTTTGAAAGTGTGGTCCTTGATGCTAGTGAAATATTGAAAGACACATTGTCTCTTTTGCAAAGAAACCTTGACAACACGAATGAAAAAAAATGAAAAAATAGAAAAGAGAAAAAGGCAAATTCTAAAGTTAGTTTATCCATATAGTATAGTAAAACTATAACAAAAAAATACGTAACTCTAGGAACTAGCAACGTTTTTGAAAAGTTATTAATACGTTCCCTACCAATAAAAACCCCTCGATAAGAGTTTACTAATACTATAAAGGGTAGAATTAGAACTGAAAGAAGTAATATATATCTATCTACGTCATCTTTTAGGTATAAATATTGAAGCACTAGTAAAATACTTCCCCAAAACATCACAGATATATATGTAAATAGTCTTACACTTCCAAGTATATTAGCTTCAGATTCAGATTTCTTTCCTAATAAATAACTGATAGCTTGCCTCATTCCACCATCAGTAATGGAAACAAATAACTGAGGGAGCAATAGTATCATCGCAAGCATCCCTCGTTGTTCTGCACCTAGAGCTTTCGCTTGAACAAAAACCACAAAAACGGATAATATCAAAACTGTAAACTTCGAGAACAGTAACCCTAAAAAATCTCGCACTTTGATTGTTTCCCTTTTATTTCCACTGCCTTATTTAATGGAACTCCTTTCATATTATTGCTATAAAATAATGCTTCTGACTCGAGTTCAAAACCATATTTATCTTTACACTTTTCATTAATAAGACTTACTAAAGACAAGACATCATCAGAACTTGCCCCGCCTAAATTAACAATAAAATTAGCATGTTGTTCTGATATTTGAGCATTCCCTATTTTGTAACCTTTTAGACCAAGAGATTCAATAACATAACCTGGAGGCCCTACCATATTAAAAAGTTCAGGACTGCTTAAAAAAACAGAACCACAGCTTGGAAACTTTATAGGGAATTTATTCTTCCTTTCTTTTAGAATATTTAGAAGCACTCTTCTATTTTCGCCAATATTAATTTTCTCAAGCTTAACTCTTGCACTTAGTATTATGAAATTTTCATGTTTAAATATTGATTCTCTGTATGAAAAGTTACACTCTTCCTTTGAAAGGACTTTTATAACTCCATCACAATCAACAATCTTTACTGATATTAAATTCTCCGAGATGGATCGTCTTTGACTACCTCCATTCATGACAACTAAACCACCAAATGTGGCAGGAATGCCTACACAGTGTTCTATACCACCTAGCCCTTTATTCGAAAGTTTACGAACTAATTTAGGAACATATGTTGCAGCTCCAATTTCAACCTCTGTAGAATTAATAACATTAATAAAATCAAAATCTTGACCTAATTTTATAATGGGCCCATTAAAGCCTGAGGAGCAAAACAAAGTGTTTGTCCCATTACCAATAACTACAGGAGAGCTTGATTCAGTACTTAGGTAGTTGCAGACATCACTTTCTGTATTAAATTCAAAGAAGGACTCACATCCCCCACCAATCTTCCAAAATGTTTTGTTTGATAATTTCATAAAAACACAGCAGCAGCCCAGTAGTAGCCAGGCTGCTAAATCTCCAACTCTCAGTTAATATTTTGCTTCATCAAGACTTGTATTTAACTTTTATACCTAAACCTTCTAACTTGGGTATAAGATCATTATATCCTCTCAAGGCCATCGAAACTCCATATATTTTCGAAGTACCTGATTTTGCACATAACGCAGCTAATACAGCAGCCATAGTTCCTCTCAAGTCGGTGGAGCTTGCTTCAGAAGAACTGAAAATCACAGGTCCGTTTGTTGTAATTTTTCCATCTTCAGCATCAATTTTTAGATTCACAAACTTCTGCAACTCATCAATATAAGAGATTCTCTTTGGATATCTATAATCATGTATTCTTGACTTACCTATCGACATTAACCCTAACATCACATAAAACGGCTGCATGTCTGAAATAATTCCTGGATGTGTACCACAAGCAACTTCAAAAGAATGAGCGTGCCCATTAACTAGGCAAGAGGAATCTATATAAATACTTGTGCTGTTTTGAAAAAAGTCAACTCCGGCATTACGTAGATACATTAGAGGAATTTCCATTGAAGAGAATGGAACATTCTCAATCAAGATATCTCCTCCTGAGATTGCCCCGTAAACAAGCCAAGTTAAGGCTTCTATTCGATCAGGAAGAACATGGTAATGGTGTCCTTTTAAGTATGTCTTACCTGTTACTTTCACATGACTCTGTCCTACAACTTCAACTCCAACTCCGCACCTTTTAAGAAACTCAATTAAGTCTTCAATTTCTGGAGTTATATATGCGTTGGCGAGCGTTGTAGTCCCTTCGGAAATAGATGCCATTAAAAGCGCATTTTCTGTTCCACCAACTGTTGAAATCGGGAACTCATACTCTGTTGCAACAAGCTTTTCAGGTCTAGTTACGATGATACAATCTTCGGTTTCTTCTACCTGACAACCAAACTCTTCCCATATGGCAATATGAATGTCATATTTTCTAGAGCCAATATTGCATCCACCAGGATAAGGTATATATGCTTTGTTTGAGCGCTTTAATTGACCAGCTACTAACAAATATGTTGTTCTTATCGGATAAAAGTAATCATCAAGTTTTCTTGGACTATATTCATTGCTATTGATAATTACAGTTTCAATGCCCTCATAATAAGTATAGACCCCATTGGAGTTTAAAAACCTTTCTTTATGTCTTGAATCTACTAAGTTTATCGGATAACCGCTCAATTTAACAGGTTCATCGCAAAGTGTCGCTGCTGCTAACAACCTCGTTGCGGAGTTTTTCGCACCGGAAATAACGACCTTACCTGTAGGCTTTTGACCACCTTCAATTTCTAATATATCTTTATACAATGACATTATTAATTCCTAACAATAAATAGCTTCATTTACTTTGCAATTTATATTTTCTGACGTAACTTGTGGTTTTAGTACCTAATACTTTGATTTTTTTCTTCATAAAAGCTGTAATCTTCCATATGTGGCTTATAATGGAGAAATAACACGCAAACAGAATTATAAAGGCGAAGAACATTGTAGATTCACTGACATCAGTAAAATCAGCCCACAAACCGATAGCGGCACAAATTGATGCCATCGAACAGATGAAAATTAACGTTGCACCTGGAGAAAGCCCAATACGCTGACAAATATGGTGTAGATGTTCTCTATCTGGTTGGAATGGTGACTGACCTTTACGAATACGACGGATCATAATGGTTGCCATGTCCATCAACGGTAAAGCTATCAACCACAGTGCTGTGACCGGCTTGAAGGCTACCGCTCCTGGTTCTTGCGTGCCGCGAATCAGCATCCAGACCACGGTAAAGCCTATAAACATACTGCCAGCATCACCCATAAAGATTTTAAAGCGACGACCAAGTGGGAAACCTAAGTTCAGGAAGATGTAAGGAAGCATCGCAGTTACGATCAATAAACAGATCGTAGCTAAATATTCGTTTCCGTTGTAGGCAAATACAATACCTAATGCTGTAAAGGTGACCGAGGCTAACCCGCCCAGCAAGCCGTCTATGCCATCAACCATATTAAATGCGTTAATTGCGCCTATTACCGCAATAACGGTGATCACTGCGCCAGCGACTTCATTAAGGGCAATGGTTTCGCTCCCCATTAGATAACCTAAATCATGTAAGCTGTGGCCTCCGATGTAAATCATCGCAAGGGATATTCCTGCTTGGATAATAAGGCGAATTTTGAAACTTACATCGTAATAGTCATCTAATGCGCCGAGCACGATGAGTACAGCCGAACAAGATAAGTAGAGTGATAAGTTGTCATTCATTGGTAGGAACAAAAGGAACCCCACCAGTATAGTAGAGAAAATGGAGATCCCTCCTACAAGTGGCACCACACCTTGGTGGAGCTTTCTTGCATTGGGTTTATCTACTAGACCTACGCGCTTAGCAACTTTGCGCATAACAAAAAGTAGAACGAACGACAAAATAAATACAAATAAATATGCATTATTCATGATAGCCAACTGTGTTATTAAATAAGTTTGAGGTAAATCTATAACGCATCCGACTGATTCCCTATACGGATTCCATTGCATCACAGGTCCGATACTGCTGATTCTTGCTTCGCTCGTATCTAGACACGCCGAACTCTAAGAATGAGCAGGTGATTTTTTGGCGTGACAAAACCACATTAGCCAACGTGGGTTGTAACGCATTGCAAACGCTAATTTCTAATATTGAATATGTAAGTAACTGAGCTCCACCGACACTAGCTCGTGACGGTCATCGGTTCTCAGCCTTTTATAGGCAGGCCAAATACAAAGCCGAATACACTAACTAACGGTTTGGGCCGGTAGTTATGTACTTCTATAAACCTAGTATTTGGTTTTGATAGGTATGAGAAATGGAGATTTAAGTTGTAACCTATGCCTAACCAACATTTGCTCGCCACTTTGTTAGCTTTGAGCGTCCCTCTGACAAAAGGGAATTACATAAATTTGTAATAGTTCTCGTTTTTTATAAATCAATCTTGCCAGAAATGCACTTAGGTGCTTATTATTATTAAAAATTATCTTGCTTGGTTTCTTTTCTATTAGGAAAGAGGCCAACCGATGATTTGGGCACGCTACCGCCCCTAGGTCTGGCTCCTAGAAGCAAGTTTTAGCACGTAGTGGTTAATGGTTGCGTTTCCAAACAGGAGACGAATTGTATAGTAAACACGTTGCAACTAAAAGTAGAACGTGTAAAAAGCTTGCAAAAAAATGTCTTTTTTCTGACACTTAACTCGCCATAAACGTGGCGCTTTTTATTGGCTTACTAATTATTAAACTCCTTCCGGCATAGCTGATGTTTGTATAGCTAGCGCGTTAACCTCAGAAGCCTAGGTGAAAATAGTTGCAATAATATGAATTGCATCACAACAGGTTGCAATGCTACACAGTCAAATTTATGACGAATATCTAAGTCTCTCTAAACTTTCGGTTTTGCTGTTTTCTTACTCTCATTATACTTGCCTACAATACGCTCACTTATTCACCACTTTCTGCTTACCTTGTTCATTGCGCGATTGACTGAGCCGTTTTTTACGTCGCGAGGTGTCGCTATACATAAAAGTAAATACTCGTAAGCGTGGGTTAAAAAGGAAAAGGCGTCGTTTCGTTATGAAAGTACTGCACCACGGTGGGAAAAATACGGTTACCGGCTCTTGTCACGAGCTCGTATTGCAAAATGGAAGTGTGCTGATCGACTGCGGTTTGCTACAAGGTCAAGATAATGCTCAGCAGCAGAGTTTGAATATCGACTTTTCTATCTCTGATCTCAAAGCGGTTGTTCTAACCCATTCTCATATCGATCATGTTGGCCGGCTACCTTGGCTATTGGCTGCAGGTTATAAGGGGCCTATCTACTGTACGGAAGCCACCGCTGAGCTCGTACCGCTTATGTTAGAAGATGGATTAAAGCTCCAGTTAGGCATGAGGCGTCATCAAAGAGAAAACGTACTCGATTTTATTCGAACGCTTATTCGCCCTTGCTCTTACTCCCAATGGATAGAGATAGAAGAACATACCTCTCTTCGCTTTCAACCAGCAGGACACATTTTAGGGTCTGCATATGTTGAGTTTCATTTATTAAACAATGAAGTTGTTGTGTTCTCAGGGGATTTGGGACCTCGTAACACGCCTCTCCTACCTGATCCGGTATCGCCTGAAAAAGCTGACTATTTGTTTATCGAGTCAACATACGGCAATAAAGTTCACGAAGATGTTGAGTCTCGCAGTAGGCGATTGCTTTCTATTATTGAGCATGCACTTCAGGATGGTGGCGTAATTGTTATACCTGCTTTTAGCGTCGGGAGAACTCAAGAGTTACTGTTTGATATAGAACAGCTTATTCATGAGCACGCCTTGCAAGATTCTCTGCCTATTATTCTCGATTCTCCTTTGGCTAAAAAGGTAACTACTACCTATAGGCAATTTAAAAAGCTTTGGGGAGCTGAAGCGAAAGAGCGGCTCGAGCATCACCGACACCCTCTTGCGTTTGATCAATGTATTACCGTCGAAAGCCACACTGACCATTTAAAGCTCGTCAATCGACTCGCGAGCACGACAGAAGCTGCTATCGTAGTTGCGGCCTCTGGTATGTGTGAAGGTGGACGTGTCGTCAATTATTTAGAAGCATTGCTGCCAGATAAAAGAAATGATGTGCTATTTGCAGGCTATCAAGCAGAAGGGACGTTAGGTCGGCGAATTCAGGATGGAGAAGAGAACATACTGATTGAAGGAAGGCGCGTTAGAGTGGAGGCTCAAGTACATACCATGTCAGGTTACTCTGCACATGCGGATAGGGACGATTTAATACAGTTTGTTTCTGGCATTCCTACTCCTCCGAAAGAAGTTCACCTTATTCATGGTGAACAAGAGTCGAAAAGATCGCTTTATCAACAACTGATAACCCTCGGATATAACTGCGTTATATAGTGAAATGAACAATCATTTAATCTCGAGGCAATATAATATATCGCAAACATAGTTTTTCGAGTTCGTTGATATAATTACGTTAAGATTCAAAAACAAGTCATGAACAAGGACTCAGGTTCAAGAAAATTAACAAAGTTATGAGCATGTTCTGGATTCAGGGATATAATTTCTATACGAAATAAATTATAATCGCCGACTTGTAAGCAATTGGCTAGTCGATAACAACTTATTCCATTCCTATGACAGACAGTATGAGCGACACGCTTCAAGAACGAGAAGCTTCTGAATTAACTAAGCATAATTCTATCAGCATAACATCAGCATTGGACGAGTTATCCGCAAGTGAATCAAATGCTTGCCTTTATATCTACTGTCCAAAAGAAGACGAAGCAAAAATTGCTCAAGTACTTAAGAGGCATCCTGAGATTAACGCTCAGGTTAATAACTATTCTCTTAGAGACTTCAAGAGCAAAACGCTTTGCCACTTCAAAAGCTCGCATCTAGCTCCTGAACAGCAAGCTTTTCTTGTCGCGGCGACAGAGCTAGGTGCTTGGGTTGAGCCATTAGTGAGCTATTTTGACCGTTCACTCGGATATACTGAAACTGAGCTTTTGCACAGCGGCTACTTCTTACACCAAAAAGCTTTTTCTATCCTTTCTAATCGTAAGAACAGCTGGCAAAAACGCTTCATCGATCTGTTGTTTGTTTTCATGCTGTCATGGGTTGCTATTCCAGTAGGGCTTATTACGGCACTACTCATTAAGCTTGAATCGCCAGGTCCGGTATTCTTTAAACAGCGTCGTACCGGCCAGTATAATGAAGAGTTTGAAGTGATTAAGTTTCGCTCGATGCGAAACGATGCAGAAAAGAACGGAGCCCAATGGGCAACCCAAAATGACGCGCGCGTAACGAAAGTCGGCTGTTTTATTCGTAAAACTCGCATTGATGAGCTCCCTCAGTTAATCAATGTACTAAAGGGAGAGATGTCGATGGTTGGCCCTCGCCCAGAACGTGAAGTGTTCATCTCTGAGTTGGAAAAAGCCATTCCTTACTATCGCTTTCGTCACGCCGTTAAACCTGGGGTCACTGGCCTAGCTCAAGTAAAATACCCTTACGGCGCATCGGTAGAAGATGCTATTTGGAAGCATAAATACGATGTCTATTATATCAAACATCAAAACTGGATGATGGAAGTGAAGATTCTTTTCCTTACAGTCAAAACAGTGTTATTTGGGATGGGTCGCTAAAACACTGCGAATTTTATCGAACGTATCACAGGTATAAAAAAGAGCAGCGCCTCGCGGTCGCTGCTCTTTTTGTATTTACTTTAGTTAGTTATATCTTAAAAAGTATGCTAACAATTATCTTGCAAATCTATAGATAATCTTTTTAGTAAACCTTGGAGAAAGCCTCAGCACCGCTTTTAATGAAGTGTTTACTATCAAGTTTTTCGTTGATAAGAAACCTATTCTTTTTTGATAGCGCATTAACCTACACTCTTGCTTGAAGTAAAAATACCCTCTGCGAGTAAGCATCTCTTTGCCCGAGCGCATTTTCAACAATGTGTCAGGTAAATTAGTTAGCTGATATCCTTTACTCAATAAAAGACTCCACAAAGCATAATCCTGAGCTTTCCGTAAGTCTGGATACCCACCTACGGATTCTATAATCGACTTTCGGAAAATAGAAACTGGATGGCTAAGAGGGCTACGACGAATAGCGAACTTGCGTAACTCTGCTGAACTAACTGGTAACTTGCGTTCAGAAATACGAAAGCTAAAACTCTCATCCCACTCCTCAAGCGTTGCGCTAGAGGCAGCAATACTCGGATTTCGAAGCATAAATTCAACTTGCTTTTCGAAACGTTGCGGCAATGCGATATCATCGGTGTCCATTCTCGCAACTAATTCGTTTCGACAAGCTTTCAAGCCCGCATTTAATGCACCCCCTAACCCAATGTTCTGTGGCAACTCAACAAGTGTTAGAACATCACCAAGCTTGACCTTCCACGATACAATTTCATCTTCTAACTCAGAACATAGAGGCCCATCTTTCACTAAAACTATCTGATCTGGCTTTAAGGTCTGCCGCTCCCAAATACTTTCCATTGCTTCTTTTAAGTATGAGGGACTCTCTTGGGTATAGACAGAGAGCAAAACACTAAATTTCATTTAGGTAGATCCATTCTGTAAAGTTGACGCTTACCGCTAAATACCGAATCAAAGAAAACGGCCGTCCCGCATGATGATAATCGAGGATGGAGGTCGCACCTTGTTTCTCCTGAAAACTCAAATCCATGGAAAAACTCACCAATTGGTTTAACTTCACCAGTGACAAGGTTACAGAGAAGAAGATGCTGCATTCTAGCTTTGTCTGGATATGTGTCAGTCACAAACCAATCTCCGACTACATGAGGATGCCCATCCCCATAACCTGAAAGTTTCTCATGCTGGAATGGAGTAAAGTTGCCAGAAGCCACATCAATAAGCCAATAACCATCAACTCCATTAGGACCCCGCATAAAACCAAGCACCGTTGACTCGTTAACCCAAAAACAGTGGCTTACCATACCAAAGTCACTCAACAAGGTGACATTTCCTGTTGTAATATCAAACTTGAGCAAGCGATCGAAACGACGCTTACCTAGTAAATATCGATGCATAAATATAAAGTGTTCACCTGATGGTGAGATCATCACGTGATTAAATTTATGCACCGCACTCTGAAAGTCTGGAGTGGGATTTATTTTACAAGCATCATCTAGAGAAAATAATAGTTTCGTATTACCAGTTTTAATATCTACAAACCATAATCCATCTTGGGTATTATCACGCAATTCTTTGTCTTTTAGTAGTGAGGTATTTCGGTAACCATAGTCCGGCCTTAAAGTCATCAGACGTTTATAGTTTAGCGAAATAAAATACTCGTCTTTGAAAGAATCCTGCACCGCATGGCTAAACTCTTTAATTTGCTTTCTTTCACTTACTGAATAGATTTTCGCAATGTAAATGTTTCTTTCGCTATCGTAGTCGTTGAAAATGAAAAGATCTTCATTTAGCCAATGCGCTCTGCAACCTTGCTGCCAGTTGTAGGCATTGACAGACAAGCTTAATAACATTTCTTGATTATTATCAAATACAGCAACTTCTACACTTTTTTCTATTGAAGGTAAAAGACTAGTTGAGCGACTAGATAATTGGGTAATTACCATTCCTAGGCTATTTTCCGGGGACTTATCGTAGTAGCCAAAAAAGCTTTCCCTTGATTGGTTGGAATAAGCGATAGGGCTCACTTCAGATTTGAACTTGTAAGACTTTTTAGCTCGAACATACATTAATCTAGAGTAACAGAACTTTGCAAACTCTTTGATCGCAGGAAAGCGCCTCAGTACTCTGGCAATATTACGTTCCAACCCGCTATAACTACTCACTGTGCCTCCAAAATTTTACGATATAGTTCTTGATACTTTTCAGACATTTGCTTCGCAGAAAACACTTCTGTTGCGAGTCGTCTCGCCTCTTTTTTTGAGTTTTCATCAAAGTCGATCGGTGCTTGAGACAACTTTTGTTTAAGATGAAGCGTACCGGAATCTAAAGAAAATAATTGACACGCTTGTTTAGATTCTTGTGCTATCTCTTGGTGGGAGTCAATGTCTGATAATATTACAGGCAAACCTGCGGATAGAGCTTCTAAGACTGTATTTGGTAAGCCTTCAGATAATGAAGTAGATACAAAATAATCCGAAGCAGCAAGATATTCATTTACATTGGATACATTGCCCAAAAGACCCACGTTGGGCCCAGCTTTGACCTGAAGGTCATTTTTAAGAGGGCCATCGCCAAGAATAATCAAACTACCTGCACTTTTATTGGGTAGCCTATTAAACGCATCTATCAATAACTCCATGTTTTTTCTTGGAATTAAACTTCCCACAGAAATGTAAACCGGTTTCTCGTATTCTTGCAAAACCGAAGGAGCCTGTGAGCTTTCTACAAAGTCTTTTACACCATTCTGAATCGCATCACTCTCGATGCCAACACTCTTTAGCTGTGCTTGGATCGTTTTAGAGCATGACACTAAGTTGTGACACTTTTTCATAGCAGAAAAGTGCTGCTTAACCATCAACGCTCCTTTAATTCGACCAAACTTACTAATATAGTCCTCAGGTGGAAAGTTTCTCGATGTCATAACCCATGGAATGCTACCTGCAATTGAAGAGGCAAGACTGTCAGCTCGGATGCCCTGAGTATGGATTAAGTCTGGTTGGATCTCTTTGATTAAACTCTTCAGTGTTGAGCTAGCTAGAAACATGCCTTTAATTCTAGATAGATTCAAAGAATACAGATTGACCCCTGCACTTTCGTAGTCTTTCCAGCGGCTATTATGTTGAGGCTCCGGAGACAATGTGATCAAGTGTGGTTCAAAAATGTTTCTATCAAGGTTGTTTATGATATTAAGCAATTGATTTGTTGGGCCAGAGTGTTTCAATGTACTGACAACAAAGAGGATTCTCATGTTTGTACCTAATTAAATATTATTGTTTGATATGGTTCTGCGTTTTGAACTGTAGTGACAAACATTAGTGCAGAAAATGCTATTAAAGATAAATATATAAGCGGCCTAGACCTTCTATGAAAAATCAACACAATAGAAGGCAATATTATGATGGAAGCTGGTGTACAGAAAAGATCTTTTATACGAGCAAACATAATCCCATAATCGATAAAAAACAGCATCATCGAAAATCCATAAACATACATGGGTATTAGAATAGAATTATATTTGTTTACCTTAACCAATCTCTTGTAAAACAAGAGGATTAATACAGAAATTAATAAATGAACTAAAACGGTACCGCCAAATATAGAATATGACTCAGCAAACTTTGAATCCATGTATCTGACGAGTCTAAATTCATTACCCAGCCCCATAAACTCAGCAATATAGAGAACAATTGTCATCCCGAACCCACCAGCAGCAGCCATAACAAAGGATGCTGCGAGCACTGAAGACAGCATCCACGGACGCGCGAGCTTTTTCATAAAAATCAATAAAAAAGATAACACTGCAGCAATATGTACCAGTAAAGATGATGTCGCGGCGAGAGTAAAAATCAACTTCCTGCTATGGTATAAATAGTAGACGGCCATTAAAGTAATCGCAGAAGACAAACCATTCCTTATTTGCCCTAAGTCTGCCCGCATCCAGATAGCTATGTATAAAAGTACTGATAAGTAAAAGAAGTTCGACATTTTTTTAAATGCATAGAGCTTTATCCCTATAGATATAGAAGCAATAAAAAAAACAAATAGTTCGAAACTACCACCAAATGACTTAATAAATAGTGTTAAGAATGCATAAAGGCTTTCCGTCGGTTTTTCTCCAGAAGATGGGATATAGTTTGGAAATCCCATCTCTGAAACATTGTCGACATAATAGTAAATTTCTTCGTAGTTAAAGTAATCAACTGAGGCATATCTAATGCCAACAAAAAGCACAAGTAATATATAAAGTGCTGGCGATAAATTGATTACACTCTGACTTCTATTAACAGAAATAATAGAAAAAAACATAATCAGAAAGAATGGAAAGAAGTATATTGCCACTATAATTCAACCTTTAGTAAAAAGATAAGAGCATTAAGACTTAGCTTCAATTAAAGACTGATAACTTTGCAAAATTTTCTCTATAGTATATCGTTCAGATGTACTTTGTGTTTTTTTTCTAATAATACTGCCATCACAGACTAGTGATATTTTTTCTGCTAACTCATTTACGTCCTGATAGCCGACTAAATATCCATTTATGCCATCTTCAATGATTTCGCTTGGACCACTTGGGCAATCAAATGAAACAACTGGAGTCCCAAGTGTTATCGATTCAACAAGCACGTTTGGGAAGCCTTCAAATAATGAAGTTAATAACGTTGCCTTTGCATTGGCATAATAAGGAATCATATCACCCTGAAACCCCTCAAAGTCTACTCTTTTAAGTACATTAAACTTAGCGGCGCACTTCTTCAGTTCACTCTCCAAGCCTCCTTGCCCAACAATCTTCAAGCGGAGCTCTGGATACCTTGGTGCCACTTTCGAGAAGGCTTCAATCGCATAATGGAAAGCTTTTTGCTCTTCCAGTCTTCCCACACATAGCAAATAGTCTTCAATACTGGCTTCATTTACGATAGTGCCAAGTGACACTTGCTTCTGATAGTTCGCAACAATTTGGCAAACAGGATTGTTGATCACTTCAACTCTGGATGCTTCGACACCTAAGTAATCAATCAAGTCTACTTTCATTGCAGAAGATTGAGCGATAAAATAATCAGACAGTGCATAAAACTTCTTAATCAAATGTTTAACAATAAAACCGTGCCATAGGCCTTTTTTCTTTGATTCAGCTATAGATAAGAAAATGATATTTCTTGAAATCAATGTAAATTTCAGTCTCATGATACTTCGTATCAGACCCAACATTACTGATATTTGGCGGTTAAAAGATAAAACTATTTTAGGCTTTGCTTGCTTAAGATAGCGAGAAATAGCAACGGCTGAATAACGGGTATGCTTAACGTCTAAATTAATTAAGTTCACTTCGGAAGCTAGCTCTTTTTCTCTGACAGCACCGTTTAGACTCAATACGACTAAGTCTACAGAGTACCCCTGATTAACAAGACCGTTCGCTAAAGTTACACAAACTTTCTCTGCACCACCGCCACGTAAGCCACCAATAATAAATGTTATTGATTTTCTCATCGTTTGCTGACCTTCAGTGCTGTATGATATAGCTTGGTGTAAGCAAAAGCCTTTAGTCGATTGAAGTCATCAAGTGCACTATATTTGTTTACTTGTGACTTAAGGTTATTGTTTCTAACGAAAACTGAAAATGATGCTAACCATGCCATTTTTTCATCAAGACGATCTGCCTTAGCATAAGTTGTTTTAGGCCAGTGCTTTGCCCACATATCTAAAGACTTCTCATTAAATATACCTAACTCTTGCAATACACCACTATTAATCTCATTCAAAACGGTGCTCCTTAGGTCGTGTCTCAACCATTTCCCATAACAATTGTTACGACTAGTGAGCGTATCTTCTACGATACTGTTAGCTTTGTTGTAACGACGCCCTGTCCTAGCCCAAGGAATATCCAATAAGTTTCCAGGCAACAACTCAAGTAAGTGTTCATAGTTATCGTCTGTACGACAACTAGGATCTAACGACCACATAAACCCAAATACATCCGGTGAAGTAAACATCTGGTACAAAGGAATTCTGTCATCAATAACTTCCATGCAAGCGTTCAACTGGCGGCGCATATAATGCTGTTGCATTTCTATCTCTCGATAAGACATCTCACTTCGCCCAGGGAATCGAGACCGCTCACGTTCTAAGTCTGCTCGAACACCATGAATAGCCGCCTTTTCAACAGAAGCTCGAAGAAAAGCAAAATGATTCATATGTCGGTCAAGTATATGAGGCAGCTCAGAAGTTTTTCTGCCAGAATATTCGCCTCTACCAATACTGTCACCATAACTACCAGCCAAAATTCCATCGATACCAATAGTTTTTGAAACATCTGCCATTGCATGCAAATGCACGGGAGAATATTCTGCGCCTCGTTCAGCTGTGAGAAAAATATTGTTGTAAAGCACCTCTTCAGTCAAAGGCTTATAGCTGAATTCCCAGCCAAAGCTTTGTGCAATTCGCTGCGCATATACTACATCACGAGAGTCCTTTAAACCCCATGTTAAAGCGGTAACATCGCCAGTATATTTACCTGTAACCTGTAGCTCCCTCACGATAGCAGCAACAATTCGGCTGTCCATACCACCAGATAGTAGAATACCTATATTCCTTTTTCCGTTAAGGAATTCAAGGGCTTCAATTTCTAGTAACTGTTTTAACTTTTTTGCTACTTCTGGAGAACTTTTTTTATCTTTAAGATGAGGAGGCAAATCTAAATAACTCCAAGACTCACTATCTTTTGACGCACGCTTTGCCATCCAAGGTGTTCGTTCAATTCCTTGAACCATAGTTCGGTTCGAGAATATGTAGTTTTTCATCAAAAACTCCATAACCGAAATAGGATCTACTAAACGCCCTTGAAGATCAAACTTAGAAATATGCTTTTTATAGTTGATACAATTCTCACCCTCTGAGTAGAAAGTTCGAGTTCCCAGACCTAGCTTACTCATGCTACTAAAACCTTAATAAACTGCTATAGGCGAAGTTTTTTAATTTGTTCCGCCCTGAAAATAATTACCACTCTAAATATTTATACTAATTTGAGAGAAGAATATAAACGCTTAAAGCTTCTTGCTTATGAAGTCTTCGATCATGAAGAATTCAGGAGAAAATGCTCCCTCAATCCACTCTAGTTCATTGTTCCAATACCCGGGGCAGTCAAGATATCCTTTTCGCGCAAAAGAGTAACTCAACTCAACAATGAGAGGTTTGTCATCCAACGTAACAAAGTCAAAAGCAAGACACTGGGAGTTCAACTTCTTTGTTACATCAAAAGCAATTTTCAAACATTCTTTGGGTATTTGATGCGGGTCGTAAATAATATTACCACTACCAGAAGCTCGAAAGTCTCCTTCCCTTACCATTCGCTTGATCGCAAACGCTCGTTTACCTATAACAATGATTCTAATATCATGATCGTTGTTAGGAATAAACTCTTGAAAATATGCGTAATTTCTTTCTACTGGAAAGTTTTTTTCAGCCTCTTTCGGAATAACTAACCTAGCAAAGCCCTTACTAATATTTAAAAAGCTGCTTAGAGTTTTATCGCGTTTAAAGTGCCAATAGCGCTCCTTTAAAAAGTTGATCCTATTTTTTACTTTATACCCTTTTCCAAAGGCTTTTCTTATGAATTTTTGAGCTTCACTTTCGGACCTTACAATATGCACATTTTCAGCTCCAGCTCCTCCTCTAAGTTTAAATACCGTAGGGAAGGTTGTTGTTGAAGCCCAATTTAAAGCCACATCTTTATCATAAAAGACGTGGCTAGGAACTAATGGAGCTTTTATAGCTTCTAATAAATACTTCTGACCTACTTTATCGTCAAAGTGCCAAGCTGTTGCAGGATCTGGGAATACTCGCTTACCAGCTGCCGCCAATGAGTAGCTTAATTGACGCGCAAACAATACGGCCCTGTGATCATTGTGTCCCCAATGCCACATAACACCATAGCAACCTTCTAGTTGTTCAATAATATCGTCGGAGTAGCAATCCACTATTTTATAGTTAATATCATTCAGCTGACAATAATCAATCCATTTGTCACTGAAGCTACCCGAACGAGAGTGAATAGCTAACATTTTTTCTCCAATTAATATTTCGTTCTTGTGCTTTTAATAAATACTGAGACTAACTTACTTTCTCATAGAAAAGACAACAAAAAAAGATGTGAACAGGTAAAATAAAGTAAGATAAGCGCTTAACATAATCAAAAAAGTAGATTCTTGAACATGAAAATAAATCGAACCTACAAACATAATTATTAGACCTAACACTCTGACAATGCTTAAAATAAGAAAATGAATTTGAGAACCAACAACATTTATTGCTTCAATCAAAGGTAAGGAAGTAAATTGTAACAACATAAAAGGAGCTAACACTACCGCCATTTGTCCAGCTTTTAACCACTCATTACCAAAAATGACAACAAACGCATACTCAGCCACAAACATCGTCACTATCGTCAAAGGGAATCCAATTAAAAATAATTTCTTTTGTACAGAGAATGTAATTCTGCGGATTTTTTCAATATTATTCTTTCCTATTGACGATATTTCAGCATAATAAGCCTTAGATACAGCCCTAACTATAAGGGTTATAGGTAGATTTAGTGCAACCATAGCTAGACTAAGTTGTCCTGTACTTTCTTTACTAAATAATGCTGCCATCATTAAGGTTGGAGCTTGTAATGACAAAGACATCAGAATTTGAGATGGCAATCGAAATACTGGAAAGCCACGATAATAACTAGATATAAAAGTAGAACGACTCTTAGTAACCTGACTTTTTAGCTTTATAAAATCTGGCAATGATTGTTTAATAAAACTTCCCACACCACCGCTTTGAGCAATAAACTGACCGATCAGTAGACCTGCAGGCTTAAAACTGAACAAACCCATTAAAATTTTTGTAAGATTGCCAAAAAAAGATTGAGTTACTTGTGTTTTGGCTATTATTTTATATTGCTTTTTCCTAGTAGCCCAAAGACTAAATAGTTCATATAAGGCAGTTCCTGCTGCACCAAGTACAATTACAGGCCACCATGGAGCAAGCGCTCTCATATCAAACCAGTTCAGGATAGTTTCACTGAAGAAAAATAGTATTACTGCAATAAAAAGAGAACTCATCAATATCAGAGCTAGACATACCGAAAAAAGATTTATTGCCATCTTATCAGTTTTGGGTAAAGGAATTGCTTGCACATACCGAAAGGTAAAAATAGGCGCTAATATAGCTATCAGTGACGTGTAAAGAGCTAAAACACCGTAATCTTCTGGAGAATAGATTCGGGTTAAAACTGGAATACTAACTAAACCTATAATTCTGGCAAACACAGCACCTTTTGCCAGAGTAAGCATTCCTTTGAATACACTTGCAACTTCGGAGTTCTTATTGCTCTTAAAAATATTCAATTATCTTATCTTAATAAAATATAATTCGTTATTATATAGTTAATAATAAAAGATCTGTTAAGCCTATTTAAATTTATAGCTCTAACTTATCTCATCTTCTTTAAAAGAATAATTTACAAGTATAATTATCATACCTAATATCCCCCCTAAAAGAGTTCCTATTACGCAAATTAATGCACGATTTGGCGAACTCTTAAGCTCAGGAACAACAGCAGGATCTACTGTTTTAAATATAAACTCATCTTGAACTTCAGCTAACATTAAGCTTTTTGTTTGTTCCTCAATTAGACTATAAAAAGTGCTTTGCATCTCAGCAACTGAAGTTTTTTGTAATTGAGTATTTAAGTAGGTAAGGTTTTGAGATACCTCTGAAATAGTTCTCTCTCTCATAACCTTATTAATATCTTCAATCAACCAGTTTACCCACTGCTTTGTTAAATAAGGAGAAAAGTGTTGTACAGATACTGTGTACAAACCAGTTTCATCATCTTTATTTACGCTTAAGACATTTTTACTAAATACCTCATAAGCCTCTTGTGGTGTTGGTTTAGGTCCTCTTAAACCATCTGGTTCTCGCACCCACATGCCAGTCTTAGAGTTATATATTTCGTCATCTAAAACAAGCTGATTCTTGCTTAGGTCCCAGTCTTTTGCCGCCATTAAAGGAACCAATAGATCGTACTTCTCAATGAACGCTTCAGCAAATTGACGAGATTTCATAACTTGGACAGCAAGGTCTGTCTGAGACGCACCTCCTCCACCAAGATTTACTCCTGCAAGAGCAGCCAACCCACCCAATTGGCCTGCCATTTTCGAGAGCCCACCACCGCCAGCACTTTCCGCTGGAGATAACAGCGCATCCGCTTTATAAACATTTGGTAGGCTCAATGCATAGATCACAGAGCCAACAGCAAAAGTAAAAGTTGTTGCAATTACAACCCATTTGCCTCGCCACAAGGACTTGAATAATTCGCGCAAATCAATAGGCGCGTCGTATAACTCATTGGAATGTGGATATCTAACCAATTGTTGAGCCTGCTTTTCTTGTTGTGGTTCCATTTAATCAAATTTCCTTCGCTATAGCGAAATCTTCGCTAATAGAATGACTTTGATGAGGCTGAGATCCAGCCAATAAATCAATAGCTATAGCCATTAGGTATACTCAGATATCTGAGCCTGAACCTATTGCTATCAATGAATAATTCCCACCCTAATTCAAACTAGAACTAGGGTGGAGTCATTTACTTCAGAGCATTAATCGCAACACCCGTCTGATAAAGAATCTGCGTTGCTGCAGTCCATGTGCTTAATGCATCACGGTAGTCGGTATCAATTGGTACAACAATAGTATCACCAGCTTTTAGTTCTTCTTTGCTATTTCCGAACCAATAACCAGATGAAGGCTTATAAACAGAACCATCTGCACGCACTACAAAAATGCGGTCTTCGTCCGCTTGTTTTTTAGCACCACCCGCTTTGTTAAGATAGTCATCGACATCAAGTTTGTTGTCCAACAAGTAAGTAATTGGAACCTGAACTTCACCCATGATTGATACTGTGTTTCGGAAAGTAGGAACAAAGAGGAAGTCACCGTCCTCGAGCATAAAGTCTGCTGAACGCTCGCCTTTTAAAATACGGTTTAGCTGTACCACCATACGGCCAAGTGCTTTGCTGCGACTTGCTTCCTCAACAAATGCTAGTGTTTTTTCTGGGTCTGAAATTACAGAACCTATATTACTATCGGCTCGGAACGTCTTCTTCGCTGTTTCTTTTCGCATATCTGCGGCGTATTGGTTTAAAAGCTTCTGCTCTTGTAAACGCAATGCTTCACGCGTAAATATCGCTCCTTGGGGGTGAGCGAACTCTGTGAGACCACCCGCTCGATCCAATAGCTCACTTAAGGTTTCACCTTGGCGCACGGTATAGGTTCCAGGGAAACGAACTTCACCCTGTAAAGTGACTGTGCTTTGTAGCTTCACATTTGGCTTTTCTAGGATGTTCAAACGATCTCGGCCTACGATAATTGCATCGTCCGAAGCACTGCCTTGGATTGCTTTACGCAAATCAATACGCTCAACATCAATATACGCACGCTCATCCGCACTATTAATCGCGGTTCGTGCTAATTCTGCATTAATTGTGAATGCGTTGTAAGTCAAACCACCAGCTGCTTCAATAAGCGTTGATACCGTCATTCTTGGAGTAATCGGGTAGCGTCCTGGGTGCTTCACTTCACCAAAGACTTCAGCAATTTGAGGGGCTAACCCCAAACGAGACTGTTGTTGGAGTTGTAACAATACTGGTGCAAGCAAAGTGCGACGAGTGTTTTGCTTCAGCTTTTCAAAGTCTTCCTCTGTAATCTCTTTACCACGGAAAATGATTTTAGCTGGTTTCGCTTGCTCTGTGGTGCTCTGGTTGTTCAACGTACCGTTTACTGAATGCGAAACGGCAACAGAAGAACTCATTACTTCTTGTTCTTTCTGTTGTTCTAGCTCAGCTTGCTCTTGCGCTTGTTCTAGCGTTTTTGCTTTTGAAACAGACTCTTGTGTTGCGAATGTATCCAAGTCTTCGTTATTAAAGCGGTTGAAAACCAATATGCGATCTCGTGATTGTAACTGGAGGTTGTCTTGGCTACCTGGTGATAGAATTGCGTTGGCTAAGCTTAGTTGGAACACTTCAATATCACGTTGCGGATTAATCTCTCTTACCACAACAGCATAGTTAACATCAGCTGTAGAATTAAAAGCTGAGTCAACAGACTTGAAAAGATCAGCAACACGAAGCCCATTGCGCCATTCCACATAGCCAGGATGACGAACATCCCCCTCTATCTGCACGTAACGAGTAAGCTCTTCGCTTTTTTTCAAGATCTTGATGGCGTCGCCATTTTTAACTTTACTCTTTCGATCTTGCGTTTTATTGAAATCAAGCGTCAAAGCCTCACGAGCGTCATGTGAAGCGTAGCGTTTTATCTCCAACTGCTCGACATGAGCATTCGCAGTAAAACCACCTGCCATCTGAATAAGTTGTTGGTAAGTTTCACCGGCCTTGACTTCATAAATTGCCGGACGGTTGATCTCCCCTTCTATAGACACTGTATCCTTAACAGAACCAATTAAAACAACATCATCCGGTAGTAAGCGCACATCATTACTTGCATCACCTTTTAGTAAAAGGTCATACATATCCAACTTACGAATGATTTTACCATCACGCTTTAGCTGGATATCTCTCAGCGCCCCACTTTCACCAAAACCGCCACTGTAATAGATAGCTTGTGAAATTGTCGTTAATGCGCTAACCGTGTAGGCACCAGGTTTATATGCATCCCCCATTACAAACACTTGCATGGTGCGTAATTCACCCAATGAGATATCACTGCGCACACCAATCATTTGCTCTTTTACACGTTGCGTCAGAGAGTCTCGAACATCAGAAAAGTGCATGCCAGCAACATTTACCGGCCCAAGTGAGGGAAAGTTGATTGTGCCCGCACGATTTACGCGTAAACGATGCGTTTCATTCTCCTTACCAAACAACTGCACAATGATTTCATCACCTGCACCCACAGTGTAATTTGCCGGCACAGGAACATCACTGATCGGAGCAAAAGTGCTTGGAGAACCAGCAAAAAGATCTAAACCAAAACGTTTAAGCTCTTCCTGCTCACCTTTTTTGAGCCATTGTTCTTCGATATTGGAAGATACAGCGCTACTAGCTTCAGTTCTAGGTTGGATTACTTGCGGATTTTCGTAAGGAGACTTGTTTGAAGATGAACTAGAAGGAATGGAGAAACCATACTTACTCGCCAAGGCCTTTTGTTGGTCGGCGGGTAGATTTTGAAACATTTTCATTTGTTCTGGAGTGGGTGTTTGTGCCATTGAATAAGACGCAAACGTACTTGCCAATATAAAAGCGGCAATAGAGAAATATCCTTTAAACATGGTATGTCACTATAATAATTGAATAAAAGACCCTAGCCCCAAGTTTGAGCTCTAGGTATTTAAATTAGAATCGGTGCTGAAAACCCAGTGAAATCGAGTTAAGGCGAACTTGGTCTTCAGAGACGTTATCAACGAACTCAAATATCACCGCGCTTTGGTTATTTAAAGCGTAGTGCATACCTAACCCAAAACTAAATCCTTGTTCTTTGTGAGAACCTACATTTTGTAGATCAAGCTGAACGCTTGAATACCCAGCTAAACCGTAAAGTGCAACTCGCTCTGAAACCGGCATATTCAACTTAACAAAGCCGCTCAAAGCGCTATCAACGGCAAGACCACTGTCACGTTGAACTGATGTCCCGTAACGACCTTCTAAACCAATGTAGTCATTAAAGAAGTATCCTGCTTGAGCACTAAGAAGAAAGGGACTTCCCTCTTTCACGGACTCAGAAGATGAGCTTTTCAGTTCTGCATTTGAGTAGCTCACTAGAGCGCCTGCGTAAAAATCGGCTGACGCTGAAAAAGAACTCAGGCTCAAGCCCAGTGCACCAAGTATTCCCAAACAATGCTGCTTTCTTATCACGTAAAAGTCCCTAGTACTGGTAATAATATGGGCTGCCAAAGCAAAGTTAAGCGTGCTATGCAGGCCATTAAATACTGAAGAGTTGGCACGCTACCGCCCTGAGGCGTTGAGCGTAAGCCACTGTATCGCTTTCTATATGGTGTAAGTAAAAACGACCGATTTCCTCCAAACCTCTAGTTCTGGAGGAAATAGACCGACAAATTATGCACTCTTGATAGTTTATCAGCAAGCAAGGGAGCAAGATAACCGCGCAATGTCACGCTGGTGTTAGAAATGAGATCGAAAGCCATGGCAAAATAAGAAACTATTTACATGCTAAGGCTTTTTTATCTAGAATATAATTTGGAGCATTTTTTATGCTACCAAACATCGATGTTTTATACCGGATACACAAGGATTAATAATGAAGAATACAGCTCTAGCTATTCTTATGGCTCTAAGCGCAACAACTGCATTTGCAGCAGAAGAAGCAGGCTCAACAGGCACAGCTTCTGCGTCAGCAACTGGCACTACAGCTGTAGGTGTAGGCGCAGCAGCAGCAGTAACTGTAGTAGCAGTTGCAGCGTCAGATAGCGACTCAACATCTACTTCGACATCTACTTCTACTTCTACTTCTAACTAATTTCGTTTTGTAGAACAGAAGCCAATCGCCCTGATTAAGTCAGGGCGATTTTATTTGTAAGAGGGATCAATGAATATCTTCCGAATACCTAAATGGATACGCCAACTCCTCATTCTTCCATTACTCCTTGTACTCTTTGGCTGCACACAGAAATTCAATGATGTTTCAGCAACCGTTCAAGAAGCCTACGGTAACTACATTGATGTCGAGATGACACCAGAAGAAATAAATGCCGTTCCTTATGCCAGTGCCTATTTAAAACTTGGAACTCAAAAACAGGTATTTGTTGTTTTAGCTTTTGCGGAGCAAAACCGACTCAGCGGCAAAAAACAACTAAAATGGGTAAGCGCCGATAAAGCTATGATCGTTACAGAGAATGGGCATATCGTCAAAACGATCGGTCTACAGAGTGGGGACTTAGCAGGTGTTTACGGTGACGTTCCAGATTTTTCTTTACACTCAACCTCTGTCAACTACACACTTTCATACGATTGGGCAACACAATACCGTTATGGCTTTCCTGCAAATATAACGCGTTCTTACTCAGGCCAAGAGACGTTAACAACACCTATTTCTAGCACTATGACCAACGTATATAAAGAAGTTGTTGAGTTTAGCAGTCTTTCTCAATCGGTCGAAAACTACTATTGGGTCAATGAACAGGGTCAGGTCGTTAAAACCTTACAACACCTAGGGCCAAATATGATTCCGGTTGAGTTAACCATTTTGAAGGGATATAGCAAATCATGAGCAAGCAACTACTCACAGTATTCGGTTTGGTCATGCCGCTTTTGAGCATGTCTAGCTTCGCTCAAACAGAAACCTCTGCATTGCAACCATTAAATGTTGAATTGCTAGAAGCAGGCAAACGGCTACAATTTCAAGGGACGGCTCGTTTAGAAAGTGTGTTAGCACTTGCTAGGGAGCAAGGCGTCTCTCTGCAATACTCTCTTGGTACCACTTTGTTTGATAAATCGGAACGCGCCGAGAAAACCTCAACCGCTTTAAAGAACTCGGTGCTCAATCAAATGATTCAACACAATTTGGTCGCACATCCATTCTACAAGTTCATTCAGAAGCAAAGCTTTGCACCGCGCTTACTGTCTGCGATCGATGTTGATAAAATTCGACTAAATAAATTCGACAACCCACTGTTGCGCGGCAATTTCCTGCTCGCAAGCCCTCTGCGCGAAGAGAAAGTGTACTTCTTGGGAAACCTAAATAGCGTGTATTCCATTACGGAGCAAGCTGGCATCCCTTTGCAGAGACAGATAGAGAATTTGAAAACTAATATTGGTGCGTTATCAACACCGCCAGTGTTGATCTATCCAGATGGTCACATAGTTAAGCCGCATCACGGAGCTTGGTTAACGACACAATATTACTTACCACCTCTGACATTGGTATATATTCCGTTTGGTGATCTTGAATACTCCGAAATGGACCAAGATATTGTCCGTCTACTCACTCAATTGATACCAAATTCCACAAAGAGACCACAATGATGCCAATTAGAAAAAGCTTAACCCTTTCTTTAATGGGCCCAGCATTGGTTTGGGCTCAAGACATGCCCTTTGAGGCCCCCTCTTTACAACCTTCTCAATCTGACTTCGGTGGCGTTGGCTTAATGCAGATGCCAACCGGACGTATGGCTCCTGAAGGGGAATTCAACTTTTCGGTAACAGGTAGTGATGAGTACCTTTTTTACAATGTAACTCTGCAACTCATGCCTTGGTTAGAAACAACCATCCGTTACACTCAAGTTAAGGACCTGCCTTACTCATCATCCTTCCCCGATGTTGATAATGAATACACAGACAAAGGGATAGATTTTAAATTTAGATTATGGGAAGAATCTGAATACATGCCAGAAATCGCCCTAGGGGTACGAGACTTTGCTGGTACTGGTCTTTTTGATGCTGAGTTTCTTGCGGCGACAAAACGATATTCTAATTCGAAATTAGGTACTTTTGATTTTACTTTAGGTATGGGCTGGGGCTACCTAGGAACTAGAGATACGGTCACAAACCCTTTTTGTAAAGCATCAGACAAATTCTGCGATAGACCTTCAGAATTTCTATCTACTGGCGGAACAACTAACTTCGATAGAGCCTTTAAAGGCCCTGCTGCCCTTTTTGGTGGTATTGAATATCAAACTCTTCATAAGCCTCTTCGCTTCAAGCTTGAATATGACGGTAACGATTACAGCACAGACTATCCAGTTGTTCAGGCCGGTATAGATATGTCTCCCCACACACCATGGAACTTTGGTGTTCTCTACCGTCTAGGCATGGCCGATTTTCGTTTAAGTTATGAACGCGGCGATACTTTAGTAGCAGGCTTAACGCTAAACACTAATTTCAATGACATGCCATCATTCTGGCGAGACACACCAACCCCAGAAGTGGAAGATAACCAACCCAAAGAACTGTCTGATGTTGATTGGGAACGTGTAACAGAAGATTTAGACAAAATTGCTGGCTATCGAAACACGCGTGTTTATGTTGATAACAATACCGTAACTGTCGTTGGTGAGCAGAAAAAATATCGTGACCGTACAGAGGCACACGAAAAAGCGGCAGCTGTACTCCATAATGAAATGCCTGACGATATTGATACCTATGCGATCAATGAACGTAGCCGAGGCTTAGTCGGTGAACAAACGATTATTTCCAAAGAGAAATATCGCGACTTTGCCCAAGTTAATTACATCAATCCGAAAATAGAAGATGCAACCTCAAGGGCTACTACTAAGCCTACGGGAGAATCTATCTACGATGGTTTTGAACGTTTTGATTGGGGCTTTGCACCTAAACTAGTTCAAACTCTCGGAAACGCTGAAGATTTCTATCTCTTTAGTGTAGGGCTAAGCGGTAATGCCTCATATTGGCTGACGGACAACCTTGAAATTGGCGGTTCGTTATACTGGGATTGGTATAACAACTACGATAAGTTTATTTATGTCACTCCACCTGATGGCACTACTGTTCCTCGTGTTCGCACCATGTTCCGCGCTTACCAAAATGAACATGCTGTAACCATGTCAAACTTACAATTGACTTGGTTCCAAGAGTATTCCGATACGATGGATCAGCAATTCTACGCGGGCTATCTGGAGAGTATGTTTGCTGGAGTCGGTACCGAGTTTCTTTACCGTCCACAAGGAGCTAACTGGGCGATTGGCGCTGACGTCAACTTAATTTCTCAACGTGATCCACAAAGTTACTTCGGTGTTTACGATGATAAATGGCAAAACGTGCCAGAATATGGACGTCCGTTCCAAGTTATTGATAAAGGCTTCACTGGTTTTGTATCTGGTTACTACTACCCTCAATGGGAATTCCTACAAGATTTGATGATCCAAGTCGATGTTGGTCAGTTCCTAGCTGGTGATGTTGGTACACAAATTAATGTTTCTAAGCAGTTCAAGAGTGGCGTAATTGCTGGTGCCTTTGCGTCATTTACAGACTTGTCTGCGGATGAATTTGGTGAAGGTAGCTTTACCAAAGGTTTCTACTTGTCGATTCCATTTGACATCATGACCGTTAAGCCAAGCAACAATCGTGCGAACTTTAGTTGGCAGCCTCTTACTCGTGACGGAGGACAGAAACTCGGACGTAAATACAGCTTGATTGAGTTGACCGACGAGCGAAATCCTTGGTATCAAAGGCCTAACCGTTCGGATGTGGAATAATAAAGTAATCAAGGGAGCTGCGGCTCCCTTTTTCATATCTAGATACTGAGTATAGAAGACTCAAACCTATCTTCCTGCTTCCAATAGCGCTACTTTTCGTTTCTTGCTAGAATTCCTGAGAAAATTTTAATCTATGGTGGAAGTTCTATGATCATCGTAACTGGTGGCGCTGGCATGATCGGCAGCAACATTGTTAAAGCACTAAACGAAGCTGGTATTAACGATATCCTGGTTGTCGACAACCTAAAAAATGGCAAAAAGTTTAAGAACTTAGTTGATCTGGACATCACAGATTACATGGATCGTGACGACTTTCTGACCCAAATTATGGCGGGCGATGATTTTGGTCCGATTGAGGCAATTTTCCACGAAGGTGCTTGTTCTGCAACGACTGAGTGGGATGGTAAGTACATGATGCTAAACAATTATGAGTACTCTAAAGAGCTGCTGCATTACTGTTTAGATCGCGAGATTCCATTCCTATACGCTTCTTCAGCAGCCACTTACGGCGATACAGAGACTTTCGTTGAAGAACGCGAATACGAAGGCGCACTGAATGTATACGGTTACTCGAAACAGCAGTTTGATAACTACGTTCGTCGCCTATGGCAAGATGCTGAAGAACATGGTGAGACCCTTTCTCAAATCACCGGCTTCCGCTACTTCAACGTATATGGCCCACGTGAAGACCACAAAGGTAGCATGGCATCAGTTGCATTCCACCTAAACAACCAACTTAACGCAGGTGAAAATCCTAAATTGTTCGCGGGCAGCGAATCATTCAAACGCGACTTCGTTTACGTTGGTGATGTATGTAAAGTAAACCTGTGGTTCTTAGAAAACGGCGTATCAGGCATTTTTAACTGTGGTACTGGCCGTGCTGAATCTTTTGAAGAGGTAGCAAAAGCAGTTATCAAGCATCATGGCAAAGGCCAAATTGAAACCATCCCATTCCCTGAGCACCTAAAAGGCGCTTACCAAGAATTCACACAAGCGGATCTGACCAAACTGCGCACCGCAGGTTGTGATGTTGAATTCAAGACAGTTGCAGAAGGCGTTGCCGAATACTTAACTATCCAAAACAGTTAAGCACCACAAGGTGGTAGAACCATAACCTGCCACCTTTACTCAAGTGCAATAGCCTGTATCATTCCTAACTATCTTTTTCTCATTTAAACCACTTCGCCCGTACACGAATAGGTAACTAGACACGCCATGACAATAAAACGTGATGACTTCGACCCCAAAGCATATAACCCTGAGTTTAAGCGCCACTTTCTGTCGCCTAAGTACTGGGGCACGTGGTTAGGTGTTATCTTATTTTTACCGTTATCATTAATGCCACTGGGTTTACAAAAGTGGTTGGCGAAAACCATAGCCAAAAAACTGTCTAAATCCCACAAAGGTCCAGCTCATCGAGCGAGGGTTAACTTTGAGCTGTGTTTTCCGGAAAAATCGTTCCAAGAACGTGAAGCTTTGATAGAAAAAACACTCTACACAGCGGCCATGTTCTTTTTTCGCTTCGGGTTACTAAGTTTACGCTCACCAAAATGGCTTCAGAACCGTTGCCAAATTCGCGGCCTAGACATTTTACGACAGCACATTGATAGCAACGAAAATGTAATTTTAATGGTTCCCCACTCTTGGGCTATTGATGTGCCTGCTATCTTGCTCGCTTCAATGGGAATGCCAGTTTCTGCAATGGCGAAGAAGCAAAAGAATAATGTTGCTGACTGGCTGATGCACAAGCAAAGGGTCCAATACGGTGGTCGTGTTTATGAACGCTCAGGTGGCATTAAGCCTTTTCTGAAATCCATTCGAGATGGCTATGTAGGGTATTATCTACCTGATCAAGATCACGGCCCAGAGCATAGTGTGTTTGTGGATTTTTTTGCAACACGTAAAGCAACGCTACCTGGTTTAGGCAAAATTGCGAAACTATCACGCTCAAAAGTACTGCCTCTATTTGCGTCGATGAACACTGAAGATGGTACGTTTGATATTGAGATTTTACCAGCGTTTGAGCTGGATAAAGGCGAAGAGCAAGACGCTCGTACCTGTAATGAAGCCATTGAATATTTTGTCGGTGATAAACCCGAACAATATATGTGGGTACTACAGTTGCTGCACTCTCAAGAAGACGGCAATAACTATTACAATTTGTTTAAACCAAGATATAACAGCGACTGGAAAGTGCAGTGAAAGTATTTGTCGTAAGCTTGGCTCGATCGCTAGATCGCCGAGAACGTATTGAAGAAAAGTTAAAACAACAAGACATTACGTTTGAATTTTTTGATGCAGTAGATGGCTCTGTTGACCGTTTTCTTCATTCAGAAAAAAGTCGTCCTACCATTACTCTACGCCGCAAAGGGTATCAATTAAAAACCAGTGAAGTCGCCTGTTTTGCAAGCCATTACGAGTTGTGGGTTCGCTGTGTTGAGCTTGATGAACCGATCGTCATCTTAGAAGACAACGTCGACCCCGTAGAAGGGCTGAAGCAAGTACTCGAACATACCCTTCCATTGACTTCTAATTATGACTACATCAAGTTGTCTGCCACTCAGAAGCGTGTATTCACCCCAATCGTACCGATTGATGATAATCATATGCTAGGGGGATACTCAGCAGGCACTTGTGGTACCACCGCTTATATCGTTACACCTAAAGCAGCCTCAAAGTTTGTTATGCATGCTCAAGAGTTTATTGAACCAGTCGATGACTACATGGAAAAACCATGGAGACATGGTGTTCAAGTCTACAGCGTGTCTCCAGATCTCTTTACTAGAGCAGAGATTGCTTCGACGATTGGTGGTAAAAGAAAAGATAAATCCAAAATGACTCTTGCGAATAAAATATACGCTGAACTTTTTAGAACTTATGAGTCAATTTTGAAATTCCTATACTGGAAAAACAAAGCATGAAGATTTTAGTCATTGGCCCTGCATGGGTCGGCGATATGGTAATGTCGCAATCGTTATATATCGTATTAAAGCAACGCCATCCAGATAGCCAAATTGACGTTATCGCTCCAGGATGGTGTAAACCGATTCTTGAGCGTATGCCAGAAATCCATCAAGCGATTGAAATGCCTATCGGTCATGGTGAGTTTAACTTATTAGGCCGCAGGGAAATTGGCAAATCATTACGTGAAAAGCAATATGACCACGCCTATATCTTGCCTAAGTCAGCGAAATCAGCACTGATCCCATGGTTTGCCAACATTCCCCTTCGTACTGGCTGGAAGGGAGAAATGCGCTATGGTTTATTGAACGACTTACGCCCTAACATGAAGTCTTTTCAGTACATGGTAGAGCGCTATGTAGCGTTAGCTTATCCAAAAGCAGAAATGGTGGATTCTAACTCTCTCGGCGGGCTTGAAACCTTGCCTCGCCCACGCCTTGCAATCAACGCGGCAGAGCAACAAGCCACGCTCAAAAAGTTCAACTTAACGCAAGACCAACCAATTATTGGACTGTGCCCGGGAGCAGAGTTTGGTCCTGCCAAAAAATGGCCCGAAACACACTACGCTGAAGTTGCGACGCAAATGGCTCGTTCTGGGCACCAAATCTGGTTGTTTGGTTCTCAAAAGGACTTAGAGACTTGTAACAATATTCGCGCACTTGTTCCGACGCAATTCCATGAGCACATTCATGTTCTGGCAGGCCAAACCAGCTTAATTGAAGCAGTCGATCTCCTTGCTGCATGTAAGACTGTTGTCGCGAATGACTCAGGCTTAATGCATGTGGCAGCTGCGGTTGGTTGTAATGTTGTTGCCGTGTATGGCTCAACTTCACCGAAGTACACCCCCCCACTCGCAGAAAAAGTGGAGATTGTTCATACCGATATTGATTGTCGCCCTTGTTTCCAGCGTGAATGTCAATACAAACACCTTAAGTGCTTGACAGAACTTTCGCCTAAGCAAGTGCTAGATAGCATCCAAAAACTTGACGCCATTACGATAAGCTCATGTTAGTTCGTATTGTTTATACCTTACTACTCGCCCTAGCGTCACCGCTGCTTTTATTTGGTTTGTACAAGAGCAAACCAAATAAGCCTAAGTTCGGCTCTCGCTGGAAAGAGCACTTTGGCATAACCCCCAAGCTAAAAAGCAACGACAAACCTATTTGGATACATGCCGTATCTGTTGGTGAAAGCATAGCAGCAACACCTTTAATCAAAGCCCTTAAGGAACAAAACCCCGAACAATCTATTCTAGTTACAACAACAACAAGTACCGGAGCTGAACAGATTGCTAAGTTGGGTGATTTAATTGAACACCGCTATATGCCAATTGACTTTGGGTTTGCTATCAAAGGTTTTCTTAAAGCAGTGCAACCAAAACAGATGTTGATCATTGAGACTGAGCTGTGGCCAAACACGCTTCACAATGTTCACAAAGCGGGTGTCCCTATAACTGTCGTAAATGCGCGCCTATCTGAAAAATCGTGTCAGAACTACGCCAAAATACAGCGGCTTTTTAACCAGCTTCATCCATGCCTAACTCAAGTACTCTGCCAAACGGATTCAGATGCAGAGCGCTTCGAACGCTTAGGCGTTGAGAAAAAGAAACTATCCGTTACTGGCTCGATTAAGTTCGATATTCAAATATCAGAGCAAGTGAAACAGCAAGGACAGCAGCTTCGAGCCCAACTTGGAAACGATCGTCCGATTTGGATTGCAGCTAGCACCCACAAAGGCGAGGACGAACAGGTATTAGATGCACATAGACAAGTTTTAAAATCTCATCCAAATGCATTACTTATTTTGGTTCCTCGCCATCCGGAACGATTTGATGATGTGTTTGCGCTTTGCCAAAATTCCGGCTTTAATAGCACCAGAAGAACCAATGCTGCAATAGTTAACGCCGATACACAGGTATACCTTGCTGATACTATGGGTGAAATGCTGATTCTCCTTGGTGCCAGTGATGTTTGCTTTATGGCTGGGAGTTTGCTTGGGGATAAAGTTGGTGGACATAATGTGCTTGAACCAGTCGCACTCAACGTTCCAGTGATATCAGGCCCTAGTTACTTCAACTTCAAAGCGATTGTAGAAGACATGATTGCTCTGAATATTATAGACATTACCGATAAAACTCAGCTAGCGAGTAAAGTACTAGAGCGCTTTCAACATAGTAACTCTCAGCAAATGAGTGATTTTATTCAAGGCTATTTAAACTCGACTCAAAAAACAATTGAAGCAATTAAATAATGTCACAGACCCATTCAGCCTACTTTGTCATTACCGTTTTTGTGATTGCAATAATTGCCCTTGTCACAAGGTATCAAAACAAACCTGAAAAGGTTTTTGGAGTAGTTTTGCTTGTTTTATATAGCAGCAGATCCGTATCGACAGAGCAACTCATTAGCAGTATTGCCAATCCTGGCGTACTTACGCTGGTACTACTTATCATCTGCTCGCTAGCTTTAGAAAAGACCTCACTACTTCGTAGAATCTCGCAATTAGTCATCAAACCTAGCTATAAATCTACCTGGGTTCGACTGTTCTCGATAACCACATTGTCTTCAGCATTTCTAAACAACACAGCGGTGGTCTCTACCATGATCGCCCCAATACGTGCCAATGCCCTTCACCCAGCCAGCAAACTGCTACTTCCCCTATCTTTTGCTGCCATCCTTGGCGGAACACTAACGCTGATCGGCACTTCGACGAATTTAATCGTCAATAGTATGGTGCTCGATGCTGGGCTACCTAGTCTCTCCTTTTTTGATTTTTCACTTGTTGGCAGCATTGTTGTACTTGGGTGCGGGCTCACCCTGTTTTTACTTAGCCATTGGCTACCTAGCAACATTGAACGAGCAGATACTCAAGCTCAATACTTCATTGACGCTGAGGTAGAACCAAACTCCCCACTTATCGGTAAAACTATTCAGCGCAACGGGCTGAGAAATCTAAACTCTCTGTTTTTAGTCGAGATTCATCGCCAAGGAAGAACTATTTCACCAGTATCACCACATGAGTTAATAGAGGAAAATGATCGCCTATTATTCTGTGGAGAGATTAGAAAAGTAACTCAACTGAATCACTTCCCGGGCTTATCACTCTTTGCTCATAAAGGCGAAAGACTAAGTCATGATCTCAAAGAGGTCGTATTACGCCCTGAAAGTGCTTTAGTAAATAAGACCTTAAAACAAATTGGCTTTCGCGCTATGTTCAACGCTGCAGTTGTCGCGATCCGACGCGATGGCCACACGGTTTCCGGAAAGCTCGGTGAAGTTACCTTAAAAGCTGGTGACTATCTGGTACTCGCTGTAGGTGATGACTATCACCAGAGAAATAACATCGCTAAAAACTTTATCCAGCTCCAAGCGCTAAAAGCCGATAGGCTGCTCAAAGGACCACAAGAAATTGTCGCTGTTCTTGGCTTTTTTAGTGCTATCGCCCTCGCAGCTATGGAGATAGCTCCACTGCTGCACAACCTGATCTTGTTGCTTGGTGTTCTACTATTAACTGGAGCACTGAAAACGAATGAAATTATACGAAGGCTACCAGTCCAGATATGGCTAGTAATTTCATCTGCACTTTTGCTGTCTCAGGCATTAGATAATAGTACAGCAGTCGACCTCCTGCGGAGCGCAATGACAGAACAAGCTGAATTTATGAGCCCATTGTCAGGGCTTATCATGGTTTACTTGGTCACTTTATTGCTAACGGAGTTGGTCACCAACAATGCGGCGGCGGCCTTAGTCTTCCCCGTTGCTTATGCCCTCGCGACGAGTCTAGATGCAAATCTTCACAGCTATATTTTAGCTGTCGCGTTCGGCGCAAGTGCAAGCTTTATTAGCCCATATGGATACCAAACCAACTTAATGGTTTACAATGCAGGTCAGTACTGTATCAAGGATTATATAAAGATTGGGGTGCCGATGAGTATTACGTATAGCGGTTTAGTATTAACGGCTATCACAACTATCTATGGCGTTTAACTCCCTCATCGAATCAAAGAGAGACCGGAATGAAACTTTCTCCACAACGAATGACTCACCTTAAGCAGCTTGAGGCAGAATCTATCCATATTATGCGTGAGGTAGCTGCCGAGTTTGATAACCCAGTGATGCTTTACTCTGTTGGTAAAGACTCTTCAGTGATGCTACACCTTGCGCAGAAAGCCTTTGCGCCTGGCATTCCCCCGTTTCCACTTATGCATGTTGATACCACATGGAAATTCAAAGAAATGATTGAGTTTCGTGACTACATGGCGAAAAAGCTTGGTATGAAGCTGATTGTGCACCAAAATCCAGAAGGGCTTGCGATGAACATCAGCCCATTTGTGCATGGCAGCTCAAAACATACTGATATCATGAAGACACAAGGCCTAAAACAAGCCTTAGATAATCATGGCTTTGATGCTGCTTTTGGTGGTGCTCGTCGTGACGAAGAAAAGTCTCGCGCGAAAGAGCGTGTTTACTCTTTCCGTGATGAACATCACCGCTGGGATCCTAAAAATCAACGCCCTGAGCTTTGGAATATCTACAACGGCAAAGTAAACCAAGGCGAGAGCATTCGCGTATTCCCTCTTTCTAACTGGACTGAGCTGGATATCTGGCAATATATCTACCTAGAGAGCATCGAGATTCCAAGCCTGTACTTTGCAAAAGAGCGTCCCGTCGTTGAGCGTGACGGTATGTTGATCATGAAAGATGATGATCGCATGGAGCTTCGTGAAGGGGAGACGGTAGAACAACGCATGGTTCGCTTCCGTACACTAGGCTGCTACCCATTAACGGGAGCGGTTGAATCTCAAGCAACAACGCTACCAGAGATCATTCAAGAGATGCTGCTTACAACCACTTCTGAGCGCCAAGGCCGTGCCATTGACCATGATAGCTCTGGCTCCATGGAGAAAAAGAAACGTGAGGGTTACTTCTAACTATGACCTCGCCGTATCAAAAGAAGCACAATGAGTCTGTGAGTGACGATGTGGTTTGGCATAACACCAGCGTAACTCATGAAGATCGTGTTGCGCTTAAGCAGCAAAAGCCTGTTGTACTTTGGTTTACCGGACTTAGTGGCTCAGGAAAATCGACCGTCGCTAACGCGGTAGAAAGCAAGCTATTAGCGTTAGGTAAACATAGTTACCTTCTTGATGGTGACAATGTGCGCCACGGTCTAAACAAAGATCTTGGCTTTAGTGATCTAGACCGTATTGAGAACATTCGCCGCATTGGCGAGGTGGCTAAACTATTTGTCGATGCCGGGAACATTGTTCTGACCGCGTTTATTTCGCCATTTATCTCAGATAGAGAGCAAGTGCGCCAGTTAATGCAGCAAGGCGAGTTTTTAGAGGTGTTTGTTGATACTCCACTCGCAATCTGCGAGCAAAGAGATCCTAAAGGCCTGTATAAAAAGGCACGCGCAGGTGAGATTAAACACTTCACTGGCATCGACTCTGAGTACCAAGCGCCTATATCTCCAGAAATTCACATCAAGACAGCTGAGCTGTCTGTCGAAGCGTGTGCCGACCAAGTGATTCAAGCGCTCACTGAAAAAGAATACATTTAAAAGGAAGTCATTATGTCTCATAGCTCTGAGCTTATCGCTAAAGACATTGAAGCGTACCTAAACGTACATGAAAACAAAGACCTACTTCGTTTCTTAACTTGTGGTAACGTTGATGACGGCAAATCTACACTGATTGGTCGCCTGCTATACGACAGCAAGCTGATTTATGAAGATCAAATGGCTGCGATCGAAAAAGATTCTCAAAAGTTCAATACGACAGATGAAGCGTTCGACTTAGCACTACTAGTCGACGGTCTACAGTCCGAGCGTGAACAAGGCATCACGATTGATGTTGCCTACCGCTACTTCTCAACCGACAAGCGTAAATTCATCATCGCCGACACTCCAGGACATGAACAGTACACTCGTAATATGGTTACGGGTGCTTCTACCTGTGATCTTGCGATTGTAATGGTTGATGCTCGCCACGGTATCCAGACGCAAACACGTCGTCATAGCTATATCTGTAGTCTACTTGGAATTCAGCACGTTATCGTTGCCGTTAACAAAATGGATCTGATGGACTACAGCCAAGAGGTGTATCAGAAAATCAAAGCCGATTACCGAGATATGGCAAAGAACTTCAACATCAAGGATATCCGCTTTGTGCCAATCTCTGCTCTAAAAGGCGACAATGTTGTCACTCCAAGTGAGAACATGGATTGGTACCCTGGCGCTACATTAATGAAGCTGCTTGAAACAGTTAAGATTAACCAAGACATCAACACTGAAGTCATGCGCTTCCCAGTGCAATATGTCAATCGCCCAAACCTAAACTTCCGTGGTTTTTGTGGCACCCTTGCTTCAGGCATTGTACAGGTTGGTGATGAGGTTACTGCTCTTCCATCGAACAAAGTTTCTCGCATCAAATCTATCTTTACCTTCGATGGTGAGCTAAAAGAAGCAATGCCGGGTCAAGCCATCACCCTAACGCTTGAAGATGAAATCGATGTGTCACGCGGCGATATGCTTGTCCATTCCAACAACATTCCGGAGGTTGTAGACGCTTACCAAGCTCATATCGTTTGGATGGATGAATCTCCGATGCAAACGCATAAAGAATACCTATTCAAATTTGCGACTAAAACCTGTACAGGTAAGGTTTCTCAAATTGAGCATAAGGTTGATGTCAATACACTTAAGCAGCATGATCATAAAAATACGCGCCTTGAGTTAAACGAGATTGCACTCGCCTCAATAAAGCTTACCGATAAAGTTGCAATGGATGTTTATCAGCAGCTACCTCAAACTGGCGCTTTTATCATTATTGACCGCATTAGTAACGTGACTGTCGGCGCGGGTATGGTGTCATCGATACAATTAAACCATACTGAAGAACCAGCTCGTGTTTACTCAGAAGCAGAGAAAGAGCTCAATGCTTATGTATGTAAGCACTTCCCAGAGTGGGGCTGTGTAAAAATAAACTAAATAAATAGGTGGGCCATAAACATATCGCTCACCTATTTTATTGGGAAGGGTTAGAGAATATTAGATTTCTGATCCTCTCCTTTATCGCCTTCCTTTGAGATTTTCGCGCTCTCTGTTTATATTTTCTTATTCGATTGTTAAATGACTTTAAGTTCACTCCATCCAAGTCTTGTTTTAGTGACTCCAAACTATTGGCCATTGCTAACAAAAAGTCTCTCTGATTTTCGTGAGAGGACGAGGATATCCTTGTTGAAAAAGAATCTTTTTGATTAATTCTATATACAGACATTGGTTCAGGTAAGTAGACTCCGCCTCCCTTTACAGAAGACATAATCTGCATAAAATAGTCCCCACATGGCATTAATTTAATAGTGCTTGATGAAGCTAGGGATAAAGCAGACTTACGGATAAATAAAGATGCTGTTGGGCAGTAATCACCATCTCCTAGTATAACTTCATCAGTAGAAACGTAATGGGTCCCCTCAAAATGATTTGAGACTAGCTCTCTATTGCCTTCTGGGTCCTCTGAGTATGCTGGGTGAAAGCAAAGGTCTATATTTGGGTTCCCCTCTAAAGCATCAAATTGTTTCTGTAGCTTTGTATTATCTATCCAATAGTCATCACCTTCGCAAAAAGCTAAGTACTCTCCTTTAGCCTTTGGTGATAAGTGTGACAATGCTAGAGTTCGGATGCCTTTAGAGTAAAGATTTTCATCAGTATACATTCGAACTATGTTCGAATGCTTTTCACATATCTCATCAATAATTTCTCTACTATTGTCCGTAGAGAGATCATCATAAACAATAACTTCAAATTCGAAATCACAGGACTGGTTGAGAAAGCTATTAATTGTTTTTTCAATATATTTAGAGTGATTATAACAAACACAAAGAATTGAAACTTTAACAGACATATTATTACCGACCTACAAGTAGTGTTCCAACTTACTCTCTTTAACAAAATCCTCTATACGACTTACAATATCTGCATCAAGGCTATTTTGCCAGCTTATGTCTTTATCCTTGTTTTTGAATACAGAGTAGGTAGTATCAACCTTCTTTTTTGATATAAGAAATGACTTAGTTTGTGAGGTAAGCTCTAGCCCTAGAAAAGCGAATATATCTTCAACTTGTTCTAGAGGGTCTTCTAGCAGCGCACTATAGTGCACAAGTTTAAAGTTATCTGGATACAGCTGAGAAAGTTTTTCAAATAACTTTGTAGTCTCCACCCACTTAGACAGACCAAAATATTCTTCTTTTTTCTCTAAGTTTTTCTTACCTGCATAGATCAACTCTTCTTCCAAAAGCCAGCCTAAATCGGATCTAAATTCTCGCTTTGCATTATACCAACTGCTAATTACAGCTCTCGGGTCTCTAACCAAGCCTAAAACCTTTACATCAGGGCACTTTTTGATCATATTCTCTATGATATGATGGTATCTAACTTCCTTATATACGATAGTACCCAAATGATTGTTCTTTTCGAATATAGGCTTACGACCTTCCTTTCGTTCAGCATCTTGACGAATAAAAGAAGAGTTGGTTTGTGCAATGTTATTAAAAAACGCATCGATATCATCTTTTTTAGAATTTTCATCTAGAAATGATTTAAACTCGTAGGAAAAAAGCGGCTGATATAGATAGTTAACATCAGGAGAGCTATTAATAATCTCACCTAACCAAGATGAACCGGATCTTGGCACAGAGTGAATTGCAAATCTTTTCATATTAAATAATCCATCAACTGGGTCTTAGGTACATTAAAAATCATATCAAGTATTGAAAGTCCTGGCTCAAAATCACTTGTCTGAGTATGCGTATATGGTTTTAATGATACATTTAGGAATTCTAGAGTTAAGCCTTGAGATCGAAAGTTCGATTCACTGTATAAATCCCGCCCTCCAGGAGGATTGATATAAGTGTCACCAGCTAATTTAACACAAGTATCTATAACTCTATCTTGTCCTTTAAGATTTTTATTATTCAGACTCGATGAAATTATAATTTCAGTATCAATATCTAAATAAGATTTTATTTTTTCTATAGAGTTTAGAATGAAAAGAAATAGATTATCTTCTTCATCCAACAAAATATCACTAAAAATCTGATATCCTTCATCAAAATTTGGTGACTTTCGATAAGACTCTCTAATCTTATTTAATAGTTTAGTTCTTTCTTTCAAGAATGTTGGAGATATAAAACGCTCTCTAACATCAAGGTAATCAGAGTCTTTCTTAATAGGAATGGTAAAAGTCTCTACTTTCCCTGAAGCACTTAAGTAACGGTTACGATTTATCCACCCTTTCTTGGTGTACTGAATATCATCATAAACAACAAATTTATCTACAGAAGCCAAGAGCTGCCAGTAGCCAATATATGGTAAAAAATAAGGCTGCATAATAGCAATTTTCATACTATAAGAACTCTCACATGGTTAATTTAATATCAATTCTATAACTTTACATACTGCTTCAACATCATTTGAAGACATACTGGCATGTAGCGGTAGACAAATAATTCCTTTTGATATCTTCTGACTTATAGGGCATCCAAAGCTCAGATTATCAGGGTAAGCAACATCTAAAGATGGTGTAAAATATCGTCGATGTTCAATATCATGCTCAGACAAAGCATCAAGTAGTCTTTCCTGCTTGTCTTTATCTCTAACGAAAATTGGCATGTAAGCACCGTTATACGACGCTTCGGGTAGCCAAAGAGGTAATTCAACATAAGGTTCTAAAAGCGTCCGGTACAAACTAAACAGGTTGGATCGATGCTCAATTACCTCTTCAATCTGATCAAGTAGTGTTAATCCTACTGCGCATTGGTACTCATTCAACTTTGCATTAATACCTGGCTCGCCTAATTGTCCATTCGCTTGAAGACCAAAGTTAATGAACTCTTTCGCACGTAAATAATCTTCATGCCGCTTGAATACAATTGCACCACCTTCGACTGTATGGAATATCTTAGTGGCATGAAAACTCAATGTACTAGCATCGCCAAAGTTTAAGAGAGACTCCTGACCAACCTTAACTCCAAATGCATGAGCAGCGTCGTATAGAACTTTGACCTTATATTGCTCTGCAATTTCTTTGAAACTCTCAACTTCACAAGGATTTCCATATACATGTGTTGCAACAACACCATCTACTTGAGAATTTGCTTCAAGAGCTGCTTTCAAAGCATCTGGAGATAAGTTATAAGATTTTGAATCGATATCGCAATAGCTCACATCAATACCTTGCCACATCAACGCTGATGAAGTTGCAACAAAGCTAAATGGTGTAGAGATCGCGGATTCAATTCCTAAAACTTTACATGCCACCTGAAGTGCCAGCGTACCATTAGAAACTAACAATAAGTTTTTAACACCCAAAAACGTTTCAAGTCGTCTAGTAAGCTTTTCATGCAATGGCCCAAAGTTAGTATACCAACCACTCTCATTTACTTGAGATAAATAGTTAGAAAGCTTAGTTAAGTCTGGGGCTAATGGACTGTTAAGTTTAATTGTCATCTTCGCTCACAATGCTTGATAGGTAGATACCATAATTGTTCTTCTTAAGGGCATCAGCTGCCGCCATTAACTTCTGTTTGCTAATCCAACCATTGTTAAAGGCAATTTCTTCCAAACATGCAATCTTATAACCTTGTCGTTTCTCTATCGTCGAAACAAATTGAGCAGCTTCGAGCAAGCTTTCGTAAGTACCTGTGTCTAACCAGGCAAAACCACGCCCTAACATTTCAACATTGAGCTCGTTTGCTGTTAGGTACATTTGATTTAATGTGGTAATTTCCAGCTCACCTCGCTCTGATGGTTCGACTTGCTTAGCTCTACTCACGACTTGGTTGTCAAAGAAGTACAGCCCCGTCACAGCATAGTGGCTCTTTGGCTTAGCTGGTTTTTCTTCAATAGAGATAGCTTTTCTGTCGGCGTCAAACTCAACCACACCAAAGCGCTCAGGGTCTTTCACTTGGTAGCCAAACACCGTAGCCCCATTGCCACTCTCTGCCGTCTCAACCGCTTTCTTTAACTTTGGAGTGAACCCTTGCCCATAAAAGATGTTGTCACCCAGCACCAAACATACTGAGTCATCGCCAATGAATTCTTCACCGATGATGAAGGCTTGAGCTAAGCCGTCTGGGCTTGGTTGAATCGCGTATTGCAACTCAATGCCAAACTCTGAGCCATCACCTAATAGACGCTGAAAACCTTCCTGGTCTTCTGGCGTGGTGATGATCAAGATTTCACGAATGCCCGCAAGCATGAGTACTGACAACGGGTAGTAAATCATTGGTTTGTCATAAACCGGCAGTAACTGCTTAGAGACACCGCGTGTAATAGGGTAAAGGCGAGTGCCCGAGCCACCTGCTAAAATAATGCCTTTCATTATTCGCCCGCTCCTAATCGCTCTAAACTGTATGAACCATCAAGCACGCGTTGCCACCATTGCGGGTTGTTTAGGTACCATTCCACGGTTTTACGAATGCCGCTTTCAAAGGTTTCTTCCGGCGTCCAGTTAAGCTCTTGAGCAATCTTGGTGGCATCAATTGCGTAACGCACATCATGACCTGGGCGATCTTTCACATACGTGATCAAAGATTCATAAGACTCAACACCTGCAGGTTTGTTTGGTTGCAGCTCTTCAAGCAAAGCACAAATGGTTTTCACCACTTCGATGTTGGCTTTTTCGTTATGGCCACCAATGTTGTAGGTTTCACCGACTTCACCTTCGTTGACCACTTTGTACAGCGCGCGAGCATGGTCTTCCACAAACAGCCAATCTCGGATCTGCATACCATCACCATACACAGGCAACGGCTTGCCATCGAGGGCATTTAAAATCATCAGAGGGATCAACTTCTCTGGGAAGTGGTACGGGCCATAGTTGTTGGAGCAATTAGTGATAAGTGTTGGTAAGCCATAAGTACGTTGCCAAGCGCGAACCAGGTGATCGCTCGAAGCTTTAGATGCAGAATATGGGCTGCTCGGCGCGTATGAAGTGGTTTCGGTGAACAAATCATCCGTTCCCTCTAAATCACCATACACTTCATCCGTAGAAATATGATGAAAACGGAATGCCGATTGGCGCGCTTCATCTAAGCCCGACCAATATTGACGAGCCGCTTCAAGCAAATGGTAAGTGCCCATCACGTTGGTCTCAATAAAAGCAGCAGGACCATCAATAGAGCGATCGACATGAGACTCAGCCGCCAAATGCATCACCCTATCGGGTTGATGCTCTGAAAACACGCGATCTAGTTCAGCTCGGTCACAGATATCTACTTGCTCAAAGTAGTAACGTTCACTCTCTGAGACATCAACCAGTGATTCTAGATTCCCTGCGTAGGTCAGTTTATCTAAATTGATGACGGTATCTTGGGTGTCACGAATGATATGTCGGACAACAGCTGACCCAATAAAGCCTGCTCCACCGGTTACTAATATTTTCATTACAAATGTTACCTACGTTAATTTTTGTGCCATCAGATACACATGAATACTTTATGATTATTGTAGTTTATAGACTCACTCGAGCATCGTTAGACTCAAGAAGGCTTACTTAGAGCAATCAACATAAAATGATAAAAAACTCAATTAAGATTGAGAAGCATAACCGTCCTGAAAATGTTCAAAATCGGATTCTTGCCAAATAATCTGTCGCTTTAAACGCTCTTTATTAAATGAACGCAGAAGTCTATTTAGATTTTGATGCTTCCAGTCACCAGAAGTTTCAAAACGACACTTATCAAAATCGATAATCCATACCTTATCTTTGTCGTCGATCAAGATATTGTGGATATTCAAATCAGTATGGTTAACGCCAACCTGATGCATCTTGGCAATTTCTTGCCCTATTTTCTGATACATTTCTACCGATAAAGACTGTTCTTGCAAGATACTAACCAGATCTCTGGCGTTTGGGATTCGCTCACTTAATAAATCAGCTTGATAGAAGAGTCCTGACTTTACGGCTCTTGCTGCAATAGGACGAGGAACGTGCACCCCAGCCTCAATTAGCGCCAACAAAAGCTGAAACTCTTGCGCACAACGGGTGTTATCCCAGCCAGAGAACCAATAATGATCGTTAATTAACTTCCCAAACAAACCGCCACGACGGTAATGACGTAGTGCCGCTTGCATGTTCTCTAGTTGGATAAACCATGTCGTGCCTCGCCCCGTCGCACTGCCAACCACCTTGTCGGAGGACTGCCAGTATTCCGCATCAAATATCGGTTGGCTAGGGTCTGTAATGGTCTCGTCATCAAACCAGATCACTTGGTTGTTGTTTTTATACTGTTGAGTCATACGCTCACCCTCTAGCCTAAATACCGGCTGGCTAATATATACAACCAAGTAAATGCAGCAAACGCCAAAGCAACCATAACGGCAGCAGAGCCTATATCTTTAGCTCGACCACTGAGTTCATGCCGTTCAATACCGATACGATCCACTACCGCCTCAATCGCTGAGTTTACAAGCTCTACAATCAAGACTAATACCACGACCCCGATCATTAAGATACGCTCAACCATGCCGACATCCACTAGCCAAGCCAAAATCACAGCAATACTCAAAAGAGCCAACTCTTGTCGAATTGCAGCTTCATGCTTAAAAGCCGCTTTTAATCCTTGGATCGAATAACCCGTCGCTTTAACGATACGCTTTAGCCCGGTGTTACCCGGCTTGCCAGATTCTTGCGATTGATGTGGTGTTGTCTTTGACATTGCAGAACACTTATCAGTACTTAGCTATATTCGAGCCGTGTATTTTACATTTATTGGGGATGTCTGCATAATTTACCTGCCTCTATTCATCGAATCAGACAATAATTATGTTCACTTCTGCCCCATCGTCACTATGCGTCTTGCGTTTGTCCGCTATCGGAGACGTTTGCAATACTATCGCCAGCATTCAAGCTATTCAGAAACACTGGCCTTCGACCCAGATTACTTGGATAACGGGTAAACTTGAAGCCCAGTTATTAGCCGCCATCGATGGTGTAGAAGTGATTGTTTTTGATAAAAAAGCGGGACTTGATGGCTACAAATCACTTTGGCGACAGCTGAAAGGCAGAGAGTTTGATGCGCTATTGCATATGCAGTACGCGATTCGAGCGAGTGTCGCAACGTTGGGCATTAAAGCAAAATACAAACTTGGTTTCTCTTCTGATAGAAGCCAGGACTTTCAAACACTATTTACCAATGTCAAAGTGCCTTCCCCGCAATCTCTGCATGTCGCAGATGGCTTAATGGCCTTTGCCCATCAAATTGGGGTACCAAAGGCAGGACTAGACTGGGTACTTTCTTATTCAGACCACGATCAAGCTTGGGCAGAGTCTCATATTTCTCGTAGTAAACCTAACCTGCTGATTGTGCCTGGTGCGAGCAAAGCTTATAAAAACTGGAACGCGGAAGGTTATGTGGATGTGATTCATCACGCCAGAGCAAAAGGCTGGAACGTGATTCTGGCAGGCAGCCCTGCTCAGGTAGAATTGGATCTGGCAGAGGCCATTCAATCTCGCTTGGAAGAACCGTGTCTAAATTTAGTTGGACAAAGTTCAATTCTGCAAATGCTTGCGTTAATAGATAAGGTTGAAATGGTCATCGCCCCCGATACCGGACCAGCACACATGGCGAATGCAATGAAAACACCAATCATCGGGCTCTATGCACACCATAATCCGCTGCGAGTGGGACCTTACCGTTATCTAAAATACGTTGTCTCAGTGTATGAAGAAACGATCTTTGCGGAAACAGGTAAAAACAGTCACGAGTTAAGCTGGCGAACTCGCGCTAAAGATGAAACGGCAATGAACCGCATTACCAGCACTCAAGTAATGAGCATGTTCGATCAAGTCTTAGAAGATTTGTATCCTCAATACCAGTAAACTTACTGTCTTGATTTGTTAAGAAGGAAATGACCTTGTCCAAACCAACCTTAGCCGTTGCCTTAATTGTAAAAAATGAAGAGAAGTACTTACAAGCTTGTCTAGACACAGTAAAAGATTGGGTCGATGAGATTGTCCTTCTAGACTCGGGCAGCACTGATCGCACTGAAGAAATCGCCCGACAATACACAGATAAGTTTTACACCAACCTAGATTGGCCAGGATTCGGTAAACAGCGCCAACTGGCGCAGCAATACGTTACGGCAGACTACGTTTTGTGGCTTGATGCGGACGAACAAGTCACTCCAGAGCTAAAAGAAAGTATCTTACACGCGGTATCAGCCAATAAGCCGAACGTTTTATACAAACTTAATCGACTAAGCTCAGCGTTTGGTAAGTTCATCTACCATTCTGGTTGGTCTCCAGACTGGATTGTGCGCTTATATCGCACCGAATATACACAATATAATGATTCGCTCGTTCATGAAAAAGTTGATGAGAAAAACTATCAAACTGAAAAACTGGATGGTCGACTGCATCACTACACTTACGAGCACCTTCATCATTACATCAATAAAACCACTGGCTACCTCAAGGCCTGGACGGATGAACGTGAAGGTAAAAAGAAAGCGGGTTTAACGACCGCTATCGTTCACGCTCTTGCTAGCTTTTTGAAGATGTATGTTCTCAAACGAGGCTTCCTTGATGGCAAGCATGGCTTCATTCTAGCTTGGCTAAGCATGCACTCTACTTTTGTAAAATATATCGATCTCTACTTACGTGAACAGGCAAAAAAATCATGAAAACGACTTTAATTATCACCACTTACAACTGGAAAGAAGCATTAAAAGCGGTGTTAGAAAGCGTGAAACGTCAAACCGTTTTGCCTGACGAAGTAATTGTTGCAGATGATGGCTCTCGAGAAGACACCAAAGCAATGGTTGACCAACTGCGTGACGGCTTTCCAGTACCACTTATTCATAGCTGGCACGAAGATAATGGCTTTCAACTTTCAATGAGCCGCAACCGCGCGATCGCCAAAGCATCAGGTGACTACCTCATCATGATTGATGGCGACATGGTGCTGTCCCAAACGTTTATTGAATCACATAAGCAAGTCGCAAAACCAAATTGGTTTGTGCAGGGCGGACGTGTGTTAACGGATGAAAGCTGCAGCAAGGCCATCATGGAAAACGGCTTAGTGCCTTCTATCTTCAGCAAAGGCATTCGCAATCGTAAAAACTGCATCACCAACGCTTTGCTATCGAAATGGTTCTCTTACGAGCGCAATAACGATAAAGCCACTCGCGGTTGCAACATGGCGTTTTGGCGACAAGATGTCATCGAGGTGAATGGCTTCAACCAAGATTTTGTTGGATGGGGACGCGAAGACAGCGAGTTTGTTCATCGCATGTTGAATGCGGGTAAGTCACGTCTTTACCTAAAATTCGCAGGTGTAGGCTACCACTTGTACCACGTAGAAAACTCTCGCGCGTCACTCGGACAAAATGACGAGATTTTAGAAAACACCATTAAAAACAAGCTTAAACGCTGTGAGAATGGTGTTGATCAATTTCTAGAAGCTTAAGATTATAAAAAAGGGGCGTTTCGCCCCTTTTTTATTGTTGCTGAGATAAAGCGAAGTACTTATCGGCAACCATCAATGAGATCAAACGCTCTTTACGTTTATCTTTGAACTGCTCAACCCACTGGTGCGCATTTTCAATGATCGCTAATGCTTCTTGCTCATTCGCTAGGTAATAATCCATCTTTTCGGGCAAATCCGAATAGTCATCCTTCACTTCAACATAGTGGACGCCTGCCTCTAACTTACCTTCCATAAACCAAGTCTCATATTTTGGCTTTGACATAATAACCAAGGAGTTAGACGACATAGCCCACTTAAGGTTGGTGGCCACATCATTGCCTTCTATACAGAGCAAAAACTTATACTGCAGTTGCTCTTCAATACTCATAAAGCCCTTTTCCCATGGTTTCCCTTCTACCGGGCGGGTCTGGCCAATATTGCATTGCGGATGGTTGTAAAACGCATGAATCACCTTTTTACGATGCGGCTGAAAACCCACGCCGCGCCACGCTACCATGTCCTTTTTATCTTGATAGCGAACAGGATCGTCAATAAATTTAAAATGACGAACTTGATTAAGTTTCAACACCACTGAATTTTGGTTGTTACCAAAAATAGGGCGGCTTTTTATAAAGCTCGGTACATTGGGGATGTGTGTAACATCGCCGTTGATGTAGTTAAACGCAAAACTGGAAGGGAAATAGCGTACAACTTGGCGAAGATCGAAAAAATACGTCCAGCCTTTCGTTTTTTTGAATGTATCGATGGTCGAGTAACTTTGTTCTCGGCTATCGACTGAAAACGGCGTTTCACACTTATTGTAATAGTTCACCCGCTCAAGACAGCGTTGCAGCTCTGCCTCGGTCAGATTCGAAAGTAAACGCTTGGCTTGTGCTCGATATACAAAGCGAGGGATAAGTATCGAGAGAGCGTTTGAGAAATAATAAGGGAACTTACTGTCTTTCATTCAGTTTTTCCCCAATCGCGATGGCTACTGGCTTGGGAACGAATTGTTCGATACTTCCGCCATGAATCGCTACTTCTCTCACGATAGTCGACGATAAAAACGCAAACTCTTCTTCAGGAGTTAAAAATACGCTCTCGATTCCTGGTAATAGCTTTCGGTACATGTTGGTCAGTCCAAACTCGTATTCAAAGTCTACCGTTGTTCGTAAACCACGAATAAGAACCTTAGCTTTCTCATTTCTCGCGAAATCCACTAATAACCCGGAGAACCCCTTTACCGTCACACCAGGTAAATGCGCTACAACGTCCTGCATCAGTGCAACGCGCTCTTCCAATGAAAACATAGTGTTCTTCGATGGGCTTGCGGCTACGCCAATCACAACCTCATCAAACATTTCGTGAGTACGTTCTATTAGATTGAGGTGACCATTAGTCACTGGATCAAAAGTGCCCGGATAAATGACTTTCATATAATTTACTAAGTTATTCGAAACTGATTGAATTATTGAGGCTCGAACGCAAGATTACAACAACTTAAGCTCGATAATAGCTCGACTTACTTCTGACACTCACTACAAAAGAAGGTATTACGTTGGCCAATCTTTAGCTCTTGAAGTCGTTCGCCGCACTCTGGGCATGGCTCTCCGGCTTTTCCGTAAACCAATAACTCTTGTGCAAAGTAACCCGGCTTTCCATCGGCTTGCGCAAAATCTTTCAGCGTAGTCCCACCTTGCGTAATGGCAATCTCAAGTGTCATTTTGATATTTTCAACAAGTAACCCCCACTCTTGAGAAGTCAACTTACCTGCGGGCCTTGAAGGGTGAATTCGAGATTTAAACAACGACTCATTCGCGTAGATATTTCCGACACCAACCACGACTTTGTTGTCCATGATGAACTGCTTGACGGCAACACGCTTATTTTTAGCTTTCTCTACTACATATTCCGCATTGAACTCTTCAGTTAAGGGCTCAGGCCCCATGTTTGCTAGTACAGCATGTGACTCACCAGGAGCACACCACAGCCATGCCCCAAAACGACGCGGATCGTTATAACGCAGTATTTTTCCACTGCTTAGTTTGAGATCCACATGATCGTGCTTTGCTGGCGGAAAGTCGGCGTCTAGAACACGTAAAGACCCCGACATGCCCAAGTGAACAATGGCTGTACCTGTGTTTGTCTCGATCAGTAAGTATTTCGCACGACGACTAATCGCACGGATCACCTGCCCTTCCAATTTTTTAAGCTCTGTAGGAATATCCCAGCGCAATTTAGGCGTTCGAAAAGTAAACGACTGGATCGTTTGTCCAACCATGTGGGGGCTAATCCCCATACGACTGACTTCAACTTCTGGCAACTCAGGCATTAGATTCTCCAATTCACCGGCTAATAGTTCTCGCTGCTAGCATAATCGAAAAGAAAAACGATAAATAGGGAAGCTTATTAGGGGTATAGGCGCAAAAAGGCTCTACTCTGGCATAAGGTAGTTTTCATCGACGGAGATAGCGACCCATTTGTCTTGCCAGGTTTTAAATAGCCAAAAATCAGGTAAACGAAAGAAAGTCACCCGCTGCGGCTCTTCGATATCCTGATACCAGACTTCTACCGTTTCAGGTACCGTCAGGTTAGGTTTTAAATGATCGTACTGTTTTGAGGTAAGCTCCGTCCCTTCTAATGATTGCCAGCGTGATACAAGTTCACTGATCGGTGCATCAACTTTGATGTTGGATTGCCACCGTCCATCATGCAGCTCGAACTCCCAGCCACTATAGTACAAAGACTCCACGGTATAGTCGGAGCGAAGTACATTTGGGTAAGGGTCTGCTTGGTCTGTTAATAGGTAAGTTTTGATCCACATCGGCGCATTTAAGATCACTATAAACGCGATAATGCCCAGAATAAGAATATTGTTCCATCGGCGGCGACGAGCCGGACTCACACGCATAACCATCTCTACTCTCTTATCGTTATGAGTAAATTACCAAAGAGTATTGAGCTTGACTAGAACAACGGTGTCCAAGTGTGTAGGGAAGTGGTGACTAAGCGGCAGAGAGCGATCAATCAAAAATTCGAGTATAGAGTCGGACCAGTAGAATAACTTCAGCAGTGCTTTATAACCCGATGACGTACTGAACCTTTTCTTCAGCACTTTTATTCACGTAATAAAAAACCCAACTCGAAAGTTGGGTTTTTCAATTCATCAAAGAGACTGAAACCAATTATTTGATTTTTGCTTCTTTGTACATAACGTGCTGGCGAACTACTGGATCAAACTTTTTGATCTCAAATTTGCCTGGCATGTTACGCTTGTTCTTATCAGTTGTGTAGAAGTGGCCTGTACCTGCAGAAGATACTAGACGGATTTTCTCACGAACGCCTTTCTTTGCCATTGCTTATTTCCTCTTAAACGTTTTCGCCACGTGCACGCATGTCTGCAAGAACAGTATCAATACCTTTCTTGTCGATGATGCGCATACCTTTAGCAGATAGACGTAGTTTAACAAAACGTTTTTCGCTCTCTACCCAGAAACGATGAGTTTGTAGGTTCGGCAGAAAACGACGCTTAGTAGCATTTCGTGCGTGTGAACGGTTGTTACCCGTTACTGGACGCTTACCAGTTACTTGGCATACTCGTGACATGAATGTCTTCTCCAAAATCGTTTCAGCTCGATATCAACCTTGGTGGCCGAACCTCTCTATCTCTCGAAAAGAAGTTAGAGGTTAAGAACCGCTATGGAAAATCCATACAAGGCTATCAAAGGTCGCGCATTATACTAACTTGATATGCATTGCTCAAGACCCGAACAGATCCTTTTTACAGGTTTTCGTGATCTTTTTTTAGACAGCAGATTTTTTTAGCAGTCCAAGCTGAATTCAGTTAAAAATTTAGTGGCGTGGATGATAGCAGATTTTTAGCAACTAACAACCTAAAAAACGCACAGTTATATCCAGCCTCTTTCAGCAAAAGAGACACTTTCCCCATCTCCGATGACGAAATGGTCCAAAATACGAATATCCACCAATGCTAATGCGTCGGTGAGACGCCTTGTAATCCTTCTGTCAGCTTGGCTCGGCTCAGCAACCCCTGAAGGATGATTGTGCGCCAAAATCAAAGCCGCCGCGTTATGATGCAGAGCACGCTTGACGACTTCTCTCGGATACACCGACGCTGCATCCAACGTTCCTTCAAATAAAATTTCATCTTTTATCACTCGGTGCTGGTTATCGAGAAAAAGAATATAAAAAGCCTCTCTTTGCCGATCCCTTAAAATAGAAGACAGATATAACTTAGTTTGGTCGGGGCTGGTTAAGGCATCACCACGCTTTAGCGTCTCCGCCAAGTAACGTTGTGTCATTTCTAGTACCGCTTGCAACTGAACATACTTGGCTTGCCCTAATCCTTTGTGACGACAAAACTCTTCTTCTGATGCTGAAAATAGTTGTCTGAGCGAACCAAAGTCTTGAATAAGGAAGTCTGCAAGCTCAATCACGTTCATTCCGCGGGTGCCTGTGCGCAAGAAGATGGCCAGCAGTTCGGCATCGGTCAAAGCTTGCGGCCCTCGTTGCAGTAGCTTCTCTCTGGGCATGGACTCATTTGGCAAAGCTTTCAGTATCATCTGATGTCTCTTTATATGGAAAGTGTCCCTATTCCACAAAACAAAAAGCGAAAGTCGAGTATGACTTTCGCTTTCTTCGTACCATCAGTGCTTTCCATGCAACTTAATAGTTCATCAGAGTTTAAAGTTGCCAACCAAGCCGTGAATTTCCGTTCCAGACTGTGATAGCTGCGTGCTGATTGACTCGGCATGCTGCAACGTCTCATTAATTTTGTTCACGATCTGTTGAATAGCCACTAAGTTTTGGTTGATGTCTTCTGCAACCGCACTTTGTTCTTCGGCGGCAGACGCGGTTTGAATCCCCATATTTCGAATCGTACCGATAGAATTATGAACACCAGAAAGAGATTGCTGAATGAGCGCCGATTCTTCCGCCGTTTTGACACCTCTTTTTTGGCTCACCGACATCGTACTGACCGCTCTTGATACACCATTTTGTAGCTGCTTAAGCATGTCACCAATTTCATGAGTACTATTTTGTGTACGACTGGCTAACGAGCGCACTTCATCCGCAACGACGGCAAACCCTCGACCTTGCTCACCGGCTCTAGCCGCTTCAATCGCCGCATTTAGGGCCAACAAATTCGTTTGCTCGGCTATCTCGCCAATCACATCCAGCACTTTGGTTATTTTTTCAGTCTGTAAACTCAACTCAGAAATTGCATCTGACGTGCTGTCTATCTCCGTCACGAGTTCGGTAATGCCTTCTATTGCTTGCTCGACCTCATGCTGAGCAGCGGTGACTTGACTGTTGGCATCGTCAATTGCCTGCGCGGTCGCATTAGTATTGCTGGCTACTTCTTTGGCAGTCATGCTCATTTGCGTCACTGCCGTCACGACTTTGTCCGTCTCTAAACAGTGATCCTGCATTTGACCGCTCGCTTGGCTGGTCTGAGTGTTCAGGCTTTGGGAAACGGTCTGTACTGTCGTCGCAGAGCGATGAATGTCCTGCATCAGTGGGTGCAGCTTATCCATAAAATCATTAAACGCGGCCGCCACTTCACCGACTTCATCCTGACTTTCGACTTTTAAACGAGCCGTTAAGTCACCGCCGCCTGCGGCAACATCTTTTAATGAAGCCGCGACATGTTGTAATGGCTGAATACCTTTAGACACCACGATACTGGTGAGAACACTGGTAATGATCAATCCAATAACGGAAATCAACACGGCAGATAACGTATGCTCTTTTAGCTCTTGAGTCTTTAACTCTCTGTGCATCGCAACTTGCTGGTCGATGTCATCAATATAAACGCCAGTACCTAAAACCCAGTCCCATTTCGATAGATATTCTGCATAGCCCAACTTAGGCGCTTGTGCGTCAATGGTCGGTTTGTGCCACGAGAAATAGAGGAACCCATCCCCTTTTTGAGAAGCGTCAATCAAGCCCGCAATAACTGCGACCCCATTTTCATCTTTTAAGTCGTAAAGGTTTTTACCCTCTAATGCAGGTTTGATGGCGTGCAACGTATTCACACCTTGAGAGTCGTAGGCAAAAAAGTAACCATCGCTTTCAAAGCGCATGGCTTTCAGAATTTCTTTTGCTGCCTCTTTATTACTTCCATTTACATCCGCGTCGTATAACGGTTTTATCGCCGTCACGCCCATCATCATGTAGGCTTGTAACTCTTTCTTTTTCGTTTCGATGAGCTCTTGCCTGTCTCTTGCTAGCTCCGCTTCCAAACTTTTACTGCTGTTGATGTAATACACCACTGAGATCAACGTAGTGATCAACAACAGCGGAATTAGGGTTATCAGCAGCAATTTGTTTCGACTTTTCAACACCATGGTTTCCACTACCTCTTTTTCTTTTCAGACTTGCAAACTCCGCGCAACTTGTCTGTGAGGTAGGCGAGAATTTTCCCTTCCTCGGTCAGATTAATACTCTGGAGTTTGATGTGAATTATCTTCTCGTTATATATGCTCGGGCGGTCAGACTTTGAATTGTGTTAAAATCCGGTCATCAAATTGGAGATCTCACATGCAAACACTAGCAGGAAAGAAAATTCTACTCGGCATCAGTGGCGGTATTGCCGCGTATAAATGTGCGGAGCTAACCCGTCGCCTCATAGAGAGAGGAGCGCAAGTTCAAGTTGTAATGACGAAAGCCGCAAAAGAGTTCATTACCCCTTTAACCATGCAAGCCGTTTCGGGCCGTCCTGTCTCGGACAGTTTACTAGACCCAGCAGCGGAAGCCTCTATGGGCCATATTGAATTGGCCAAATGGGCAGATTTAGTGCTATTAGCGCCCGCGACCGCGGACTTAATCGCGCGCATGTCCGCAGGCATGGGGAACGATTTACTTACTACGCTCGTGCTCGCGACGGATTCCCCTGTTGCTGTTTCTCCTGCGATGAATCAACAGATGTATCGCAATATCGCAACCCAAGAGAACATCGCTACGTTAGCGCGTCGTGGTATGCACATCTGGGGCCCTGCGGCAGGAGAGCAAGCCTGTGGTGATGTAGGACCAGGTCGAATGCTGGAACCAATGCAGCTAGTACATCTATGTGAACAGTTCTTTCAACCAAAATTGCTAGAAGGTAAGTCGATACTCATTACCGCCGGACCAACTCGCGAAGCGATTGATCCAGTGCGTTACATTACAAACCATAGCTCCGGGAAAATGGGCTATGCATTGGCGAGCGCCGCAGCGCAGATGGGAGCAAAAGTCACCCTCGTGAGCGGTCCTGTCAGTTTAAATACGCCCGTAGGTGTTGAGCGCATAAATGTTTCCAGTGCACAAGAGATGCACGAAGCCGTTATGACACATGCAAACCAGCATGATGCCTTTATTAGCTGCGCTGCCGTTGCCGACTACCGCCCACAAACGATCGCGTCTCAAAAGTTGAAAAAGACAGAAGACAACGAAGAAATGGTCATTAATATGGTTAAAAATCCTGATATTGTTGCATCTGTGGCAGCAATGACGGAGAAGCGTCCGTTTACCGTCGGTTTTGCGGCTGAAACCAATGATGTAGAGACCTATGCTCGAGGCAAGTTAACAAAGAAAAACCTCGATATGATCTGTGCAAACGACGTTTCGGTTGCAGGGCAAGGATTTAACAGCAACGACAACGCAATTACCCTTTACTGGCCTGAAGGTGAACTTGCGCTCGCTTTAGAATCAAAAGAAGCATTGAGCTTTAAAATTCTCGAAAAAATGCATCAATTGATGTAACTAACGTTTGAAAACCCTGCCAATTTTTTACAAAAGCTGGCATAAATTTGGTACAAAAATGACAACTAAGGGTGTTAAATCTCCCATTCCACCCTTAGTGGTCTAGTTTGAGGCGAAATAGCGTCTTATAATCCCCTCCGCTCAACTTTGTATTTTGAAAGGAAGTAACTAATGGCCGGCAGTAAAAAATCCAACCGTCGTGAAGAAATCTTACAAGCATTGGCAGAAATGCTTGAATCAACAGATGGCGCTTCACGCATTACTACGGCAAAACTGGCCAAGCAAGTCGGCGTTTCAGAAGCCGCGCTGTATCGTCATTTCCCAAGTAAAGCGCGCATGTTCGAAGGGTTGATTGAGTTCATTGAAGAAGCCTTGATGACACGTATCAACCGTATTCTAGACGACGAAAAAGATACACTAGAGCGTATTCGTATGGTGATGCACCTTATTTTGGCGTTCTCTGAACGTAACCCAGGTCTGACACGCATTTTGTCGGGTCATGCTCTAATGTTTGAAAATGAACGTCTACGTGAACGCATCAATCAACTCTTTGAGCGTATAGAAACACAATTGCGCCAAATCCTGCGTGAACGTAAGATTCGTGAAGGGAAGTCCTTCCCTGTCGAAGAGCGCATCCTAGCCGCGCAAATTCTGGGGCAAGTTGAGGGGAGCCTAAACCGCTTTGTGCGTAGCGACTTTAAATACCAGCCGACTGCAAACTTTGACGAGTACTGGGCGCTTTTGAGTGCACAAATAAAGTAAAAGACTATGAGTAAAGACAAATACACGCAGCCCGAGTTTTCTCTTTCACTTCTTCACCCTCGTAACTGGGGCGTATGGCTTGGTTTTGGTCTGTTGGCCATCCTCGTCAATATTCTTCCTTATCGGCTGCTGCTTTCATTAGGTCGTTCACTCGGTAAACTTGGCATGCGCTACGGTAAAAAGCGTGTCCACGTTGCTCAGCGTAACTTAGAATTGGCCTTTCCAGACAAAACACCTGAAGAGATTCAACATATTGTTGAAGAGAACTTCAAAAATACCGGTATGGCACTGATAGAAACCGGAATCACTTGGTTCTGGCCGACTTGGCGCTTTAAAAACCTGATCGTCGAGAAAGATCTCGGCGCACTGCGTGAAAAAGCCAAAGAAGGTAAAGGCGTCCTACTTTGTTGTGTCCACGCTCTTAATCTAGAGATCACTGCGCGTGCTTTCGCCGTGTTAGGCGTGGCCGGGTACGGCGCGTTTCGTCCGCATAATAATCCTGCTTATAACTTTATCCAGTATTGGGGACGGACACATAACGGCAATAAACTGATTGATCGTAAAGATGTAAAAAAGATGATTCGTGTTTTACGCAGCGGTGAGCGTCTGTTCTATTTACCGGATCACGATTACGGTCGCAAAAAATCAGTATTTGTGCCCTTCTTTGCCGTAGACGATGCGTGTACGACAACAGGCACGAGCATTCTGGCGTATACCTCAAAATGTGCGATCATCCCAGGCTCAGGGTTTCGCAATGACGAAGGAAAATACGACATCATCGCCGATAACTGCATTGAAGCCGATTATCCACAAAAAGACGAAGTCGCCGCTGCCGCTTATATGAACAAGTATGTGGAAGAAGTCATTCTACGCGCTCCAGAGCAATGGATGTGGCTCCATAAACGCTATAAAACCATGCAAGATGAGCATGTCGAGAAAGGCATTCGCTATAAGTAAGTGGTCACGGCGATAAATCCAAAAACAAAAAAGGGCAGATGAATATCCATCTGCCCTTTTTACTTTTTCAGAAAAAGTAACCAATTAAATGCCGTATTCTGCGCGGTACGCTTTGACTGCTTCTAGATGCTCTTTGTCTGTGCCTTTCTCTTCAAGGAAAGTCACAAGGTCAGTCAGGCTAACGATTGAGATGATTGCACAACCAAAGTCACGCTCCACTTCTTGGATCGCAGACAGTTCACCTTTGCCTTTTTCTTGGCGGTCAATCGCAACCAACACACCAGCAAGGTCTGCGCCATTTGCTTGAATGATTTCCATCGATTCACGAATCGCAGTACCTGCTGTGATTACGTCATCCACTAGCATGATGCGACCTTCAAGCGCAGAGCCTACAAGGTTACCGCCTTCGCCGTGATCTTTCGCTTCTTTACGGTTGAAGCAGTAAGGCGTGTCGATATCGTGGTGATCCGCCAGCGCGACCGCTGTTGTCGTCGCGATTGGGATACCTTTGTACGCCGGGCCAAACAGCACATCAAACTCAATGCCTGAATCAGCGAGCGCAGCTGCGTAAAAACGACCAAGACGCGCTAGGTCACGACCAGTATTGAAAAGACCAGCGTTAAAGAAGTAAGGGCTTTTACGGCCAGATTTCAAAGTAAACTCACCAAACTTAAGAACTTCTTTCTCAAGTGCAAACTCAATAAATTCACGCTGGTATGCTTTCATTATTTTCTCTCTATGTCCTTGGTTTCTTGTGTCTCTTCTCGACAATCATTCATTTCTCTATTGTCGAGATAAAAAAATAGCCCCCATAATGGGAGCTATCTAAATCAATTGGCTAACGCCGCCTTCTGCGCTGCGACAATTTCCGTAATGCCGACTTTCGCCGACTCGAGCAATGCCATCAGCTGTTCGTGACTGAACGGTTCACCTTCTGCGGTGCCCTGAATTTCAATCATCTTGCCTTCTTCGGTCATTACCACGTTCATGTCTGTGTCTGCCGCTGAATCTTCAACGTATTCAAGATCACACAATACTTCGTCGCCTAGTAAGCCGACAGAAACTGCCGCTACGTGGCCTTTCATTGGATTCGCTTTTAGCTTGCCGCTATCCACTAGGTGTTGGAATGCATCGGCCATTGCAACACTTGCGCCGCTGATAGATGCAGTGCGAGTGCCGCCGTCTGCTTGGATAACGTCACAGTCAACGGTGATCATGAACTCACCCATGGCTTTTAGATCGACCACAGCGCGTAGGCTTCGCGCGATAAGACGCTGAATTTCCATCGTACGGCCGCCTTGTTTGCCACTTGCCGCTTCACGACGAGTACGAGAATGTGTTGCTCGAGGTAGCATGCCGTATTCAGCTGTAATCCAGCCTTTACCTTGACCTTTTAGCCAACGTGGCACAGATTCTTCGACGGTCGCATTACACAACACTTTGGTGTTACCGAACTCAACTAGCACTGACCCTTCAGCGTAAGCTGTGTAGTTACGAGTAATTTTGATAGGGCGAACTTGATCCGCCTTGCGATCGTTTGGACGCATGGGCATCTACCTTAAATATGAGGAGAAGACGATTTGGTTGGGCGAAGATTATAACGGAATCGATTCCGGATTCATAGGTTACGCCGCTGGCACAACATAAACAATCCATACATCCCGCGCACCTATCAACGCAGCATGATACACTCTTGAAGTAATTTTCAAAAAATGAAGACAGGAAAATTCGATGATTTACAGTATGACAGCGTATGCACGCAAAGAAGTAAAAGGCGATTGGGGCTCTGCGGTATGGGAAATCCGCAGCGTGAACCAGCGTTATTTAGAAACATACTTCCGCATGCCGGAACAATTTCGCGGGTTAGAGCCCGTTTTACGTGAGCGCTTTCGTAAGCGCTTAGCGCGAGGCAAAGTAGAATGTAATCTGCGTTTTGAAGCAAACCCTGCCGCAAAAGGTGAGCTTAGCATCAATGAAGCGCTTGCTAGCCAGGTAATTAAAGCCGCTGAACAAGTCATGCACATGACTGGTGAACTGAGCCGAATCAATCCATTTCAAGTCATGCAATGGCCGGGGGTAATGGAAACGCCAGAGCAAGACATGGATGCGGTAAATAAAGTGCTACTAGAAGCGTTTGATGGCGCAATGGATGAATTTATTGAAGCGCGCGCTCGTGAAGGCGAGAACATGAAGGCGCTGATTGAGCAACGCCTAGAAGCGATCACATCAGAAGTTGTGAAAGTGCGCGCACGCATGCCAGAAATACTAGAGTGGCAACGTGAGCGACTATTCTCGAAGTTCGAAGACGCTAAAGTGGAACTGGATCCATCTCGTATCGAGCAAGAGCTTATCCTTCTGGCACAGAAATCAGACGTAGCAGAAGAGCTAGACCGTCTTGATTCTCACGTAAAAGAAACCACGAACATTCTGAAAAAAGGTGGCGCAGTGGGTCGTCGTCTAGATTTCATGATGCAAGAGTTCAACCGTGAATCGAACACGCTAGCGTCGAAATCCATCAGCACCGACATCACCGCATCGGGCGTTGAACTGAAAGTTCTAATTGAACAGATGCGTGAGCAGATCCAAAACATTGAATGATCTAAAAGTCATCGAGTATTGAAACAAAAAAGCCCCGCTAATACGGGGTTTTCTTTTATTCGTCTTTTTCCAAGGTACTGTTATCAACGTAGGGCCAATAATGGTGCCCAATTCTGATCAGCAAAGTAGCCGCAGCCAAAATAAACGCAGCCAGAGATAACCACACAACCAAAACTGCATCCAGCTCTTTCATTCCGAGTGTGATATAGCGGGCGATTGCCATCATCGCGATATAGATAGGATAGCGTACCGGAATTTTACCGTTCATCACGAACTGCTGCACCATGGCGAGCACTTCCAGATAGATAAACATCAACAGAATATCCGTGAGTAAGACACGCTTCTCTACAAATACGTGCACAAACTCTTGCATCATGGCGTACAACGTCGCCAAGGTAATAGAGACTAATAACACCGCCTCCAAAATATGGAAGATTTTCAGGAAAGGTCGACTAAAGGATTTCGGTAAATTCGACGGCATGGTCCATTATCCAAACAAAGAAAATAGGCCTTGAGTTTAGCATGCAACGATCTTCAATCAATCAGAATAAACATCAGTGCGAATCGACTCCAAGTCCTGGCATTTGCTTATAAAAACGCTCCGCTTATTTGTCGGAGCGCTTTTGTGTTATAGGACCTGTGGCATCACTTACGCCACTTGCTGCTTTTTTTCAGCTACGCGCTTTTTCTTCCGATATTTAGGGTGAGTGATCGGAATCGCAGATAGGAGTTTTTTGGTGTATTCGTTTTGCGGGTTTGCATAAATTTCTTTAGCGCTGCCTGCTTCTACCACTTTACCAAAATACATCACGGCAACTTTGTCAGAGACATGTTTCACCACAGAGAGATCGTGAGAGATAAATATGATCGCCAAGTTCATTTCTTGTTGCAGCTGTAGCAATAGGTTCAAGATTTGCGCCTGTACCGACACATCTAACGCAGATACCGATTCATCACAAATCAGTAGTTTAGGCTTCAATGCAATCGCGCGAGCAATACCGATACGCTGCCGTTGTCCGCCTGAAAATTCATGTGGATAACGGTTTACTGCCGTTTCTGGTAATCCCACTTTGATTAAAAGCTCTTTTACCCATTGTTTACGCTCTGTTGGCGTGCCAATTTTATGAATAACAAACGGTTCTTCCAGAATCATACCGATGGTATGACGCTGATTGAGTGACTCCATTGGGTCTTGAAAGACGATTTGCATGTCTTTACGCAGCGAGCGCATCTCTTTAACAGACAGTTTAGTGATGTCTTTACCTTCAAAGAAAATCTTACCTTCTGTTGGCTCGTATAACTTTAAGATCGTGCGACCAAGGGTGCTTTTACCACAACCTGACTCACCAACTAGCCCCAGTGTTTCACCTTCAGAAACAGACAGTGAAACTCCGTCTACCGCTTTGATGGTGTAGCCTTTCTTGAACAGCCCTTTACCAGAAACAAAGTGCTGCTTAAGATTTTCAATTCTTAATACTTCTTTTGCCATAACATCCTCTTTTATGACTGGTTCACTTTGCTCAGTTAACTGGCAAACATACTGGCATCAATAGGCTTGATATCGATCATCTGCTTTGGCTCATTATCTAAGCTCGGCATCAACCCCATCAAACGCTCTGTATATGGGTGCTGTGGGTTATCAAACAACTCAAAAATTTCTGCTTTTTCGACAATACGCCCGCCATACATCACGGCAACATCATCACACACTTCTGCCACAACCCCGAGATCGTGAGTGATGAAGATCATCGCCATGCCCGTTTCTTCCTGAAGCTCGTTCATCAGTTCAAGGATAGACGCCTGAACCGTAACATCCAACGCTGTAGTCGGTTCATCACAAATCAGAATATCCGGCTTACAGGCCAATGCCATCGCGATCATGACACGCTGGCGCATACCACCAGATAGGTTATGGGGATACTCATTCAATCGCTTCTCTGGCATTGGAATTTTTACTTTTGCCAGCATTTCAATCGAGTACGCCTCCCGCTTCTTTTTGTCGAGCTCAGGTCGATGGAGCTCAAGCACTTCACATATTTGACGACCAATGGTGTGCACTGGGTTGAGCGCCGTCATCGGGTCTTGGAAGATGATCGAAATGCGATCGCCACGCATGGCGTACATCTCTTCCGCAGGCAAATCAACTAGGTTGGTGCCGCGATAATTCACTTCACCTTTGATAATGTTGCCATATGGCTTAGGTAATAGCCCCATGATCGACATTGAGGTTACGCTCTTACCACTACCTGACTCTCCTACCAGACCGAGTGTACGTCCAGCTCTCACATCAAAGTTCACACCATGCAGAACCTTCACTGGCCCATCATCGGTGGTAAATTCAACTTCGAGATCTTTAACACTTAGGATTACATCGTTTTCCATAACCAATCCTTACAGCTTATAAGTGTCATCTACGACAACAACAGGTTCAAAAGCTTTGCCTGACTTCATCGCTTGTTTCGTTTCTTTTTTGATATCACTATCAATCCAGTAAGTGCCATCGCCTATGATTGCACCACTGAACAGCGCCTCTGTCATGCGATTCATTGGCTTATCTGGAAACTTTAACCAGCGCCAGTGACCATAGCGGACATAAGGAACCATGTAGCCTGGGACGATAACGTGAGCATCAATGATGTCACGCTGAATCTCATGACCTAGCTGGATCTTTTTATCCATATCCATGCCAAAACGATACTCGATGATCTTTTCATCCAGTTCAGGCGTGCTGTAGTTTGTGAAAGAGTTAGTTTGCGGCTTGTTCGCATTAACTGAATGGAAATACTCCCAATACGTTGGGATCTCAGACGTACCCATATCTAAGAAAGCCAAATCGTGCTTTTTCTCACGTACGTATTTGAACATGGATGAGCCATCAACTAACTTGAGCTCAATATCCAGCCCTGCTAGCTTGGCTTGCTCACGCAAAAAGGCAATACGAGGAGTATGAACAGGTGTTCCGTAGGTCAGCTCGAAGCTTAAGCGCTCACCTTTATCATTGACACGAATACCATCAGGACCAATTTTGTTAAAGCCTGCCGCTTCGAATGCCTCGGCCGCTTTTGCGGGATCAAACTTCGGTGCCTTAGCATCTGGTAGGGTGTATTTACCATGACCATAACCGGTCGGGTTCGGTTTACGGGAATAGTCGCCACGCATGACATTCTCTATCATGCCATCAAAGTCAATCGCGTAAGTAATGCCCTTGCGAATGTTTAAATCATCCAGCAAAGGCATCGCGGTGTTCATCCATACACCACCAGCCCCAACTGGAAATTGGTTGTAACCCCAGAACTTTTGAATGTATCCCTTTTGGTAAGGTTCCGTATTCGATTTATCATGCCATAAGCTTGGTAAAACAAGACCAAATGCGTCCAGCTTCCCTTTCTCAAAGTGCTTCATCGCGATATCACTGTCGCGAATCACTGTGATGCGGATTTTGTCGACATTATAGCGATGTTGATAATACTTATTGCTGTAACCCCACCAGTCTTCACCGACATGCTTGAAGGTAACACTTTTACCTTTTTTAATGTCATCTAGGTAGTATGCACTGGTCGTTGGTTCACTTTTAAAATTGTAGTAGCGGACAAAGTTGTCATGTATACCGTCACCATTTTCATCTTTTGAAGGGTTAGCATAAAAATGTGCGGGACGTGGGCGCAGAGCCCCCATTCGTAACAGCAATTCTTCCGGATTGAACTCTTTCGCCGCCTTAACAGCAAACGTGTGAGTGTCGTACTTGATAACATCCGCAATCGTTTTGTTGTAGTAATCGTTGTACCAAGGTTCCAAGATGTCTTTGGAACGATAAAACTTCAGCATGAACACGAAATCGTCGGCAGTCACAGGTTTGCCGTCCGACCATTTGGCTTCAGGGTTGAGTTTAAAATAGACCGTTTTGTTGTCACCTGCTAACGCCCACTCGTTAGCAAGCTCAGGTATGAACTCTAAAGTATCTGGGTGGCGGACCACCAAGCCTGGTGTTTCATCTAAGATAAAAGAACGTAGCCCTGCATTAGCATCTGGGCCAACACTACGTAACGTCTGCGGGAAACTTGACATAAAGGTGCGATAAGTCCCTCCACGTTTCGCTTCTGGCGAACCATATTGAGGCTCATCCCAGTTTGTTTGCCAGTTTAAGTCAGTCGGAAGCGTTGCTGACATTGCACCAAAACTCAGGGCGCTCAGCGTGGACGCTAAAAATAATTTCTTCATAAAACTTCCCTTTTTATGTTTTGCTCACAATGCTCGCTTAAACATAGCGTGTGAATTTTTTCGGGTCGAAAGCCGCTCGAATGGCTTCACCAATAAAGGTCACCATTACCAGAACCAGAACAATAGAAGTCACTACTGACGCAACAATCCATGGCGAATCTAAGTTTGACTTACCTTGTTGCAGTAGTTCACCCCAACTTGGCGTTGGTGGCATCAAGCCTAATCCTAGGTAATCGAGAGCAGTCAGTGCTGTGATGTTAGCTGCAATAGTGAAAGGCGCTAGGGTTACAATCATCACCATCGTATTTGGCAAGATGTGATTAAACAAGATACGTCCGGTCGATGCCCCTAAAGCACGAGCCGCCATTACATATTCTCGTGCCGCTTCTTTATAGGTCATGGTCCGCATGTACCATGTCATCCCCATCCAAGTGAAAAGCACGTTAATAGCGACAAAGAGAGCAAACGTCGGTTGAACGATTGAAACAAGAATCATAATGACGTACAAAAACGGGACCATTGACCAGATTTCGATAAGTCGCTGTACAAACAAGTCAAATTTACCGCCCCAAAAACCCATAGCACAACCGACTGCAGTACCGATCGCGTAGGAAATGGCCATCGTAAGCAACGCAAATCCCATCGCCGTTCTGAATCCGTAGACGAGTCGCGCCAAAATATCGCGACCTATCACATCTGTACCTAAATAATGCTTATTTTCGGCGCTAGGTGCTGTTGGCGGGAAATCACCACTAAAATCTTGTTCATATGGGTTCCATGGCACAAGCGGCAAAATAACAAAGTTGTCGCCCCCTTCGGCCTCAAACGCTTTTTGCAGTACGCGATAATCCGCTTCGCTGGATGACTCTTGGCCGAATTCGCTACCTAAACGTACGTCACTGACAACAGGAAAATAGTAGCTACCATCGTACTTGACGACTAGCGCTTTACTGTTAATCAAAAGTTCGGCGAATAGAGAAAGGATCAACATAATAGAAAGAGCAACAAACGACCAATAGCCTCGTTTGATCTCTTTAAAGTGACGAATTTTCTTTTGAGTTAATGGACTAACTTTAATCATGTTACGCTCCAAACTTCACACGTGGGTCGACTAAAGCAACACAAATATCTGAAATAATGTTACCAATGAGCAGCAACAGCGCATTAATGGCGACAATACCCATAACAACAGGGTAATCACGCTCCATGATTGATTCGTAACCCAATAAGCCAATGCCATCAATATTGAAGATAACTTCAATCAGGAAGGCACCGGTCATGAAGAACAACAAAGAGTTACCAAAGTGACTCGCGATCGGAATTAAGCTGTTACGCAACGCGTGCTTACGAACTGCTTTTTTGAAAGGTAATCCTTTCGCAATTGCGGTGCGGATGTAATCTGAGGAAAGGTTTTCCATCAGGTTATTTTTCATTGTCATCGTCAGCGTGGCAAAATCACCAATGAGGTAACAGATCAAAGGCAACACCGCATGCCACATAATGTCTTTAGCGCGTTCAAAGAAGGTTTCGTAATCGTCGAAGTCATCGCCGACAAAGCCTCCCATCGGAAACCATTCCAAGTGATAACTAAATAACGTGATCAGCAATACACCCACCACATAACCTGGTAGCGCGTAGCCTACGAAAATGAGTACTGAAGAGGCGGAATCAAACACAGAACCGTGCTTGAGCGCCTTATAGTAACCAAGAGGAATCGAGATAAAATAACTAATAAAGAAGGTCATGCCGCCATAAAACAACGACACTGGCAAACGCTCTGCGATCATATCCGAGACAGGCTCGTAGTAACGCGTCGACTCGCCAAGATCTAGCATTACCAAACGACTTAACCACTCGACGTACGCTTCCGTTACAGGTTTATCCAGGCCATAAAACGCATTCAGCTCCGCGATTTGATCGTCAGAAAGGGCCGTATTACCACCCGCAGACGTCATTGATGCGGCGCCATCTCCCTGAGACTGCATTTGTGACAACATGCGTTCAACAGGTCCGCCAGGCACGAAACGAGTGATAGCAAAGATGAGAATAGTTATCCCGAGAAACGTTGGGATAACCAACGCCAAACGGCGTAAAAAGTACGACAGCATATACAACTTGCTCCTTGTCTACTGTCCAGTTCAAACGGAGTGAAAGAGGATATTTTCCGCCCAAAATGGTGCATATTTATCTCGTAGTAACTAAAACTGTTGAAGCACACTCCCTGCGCCTCAAGAGCTAGACTTTTCTACTACTGCAATAATTTCAGCGTCATATTTATCTTGAATCCACATCAGCTTCAAGTGTTTGAAACCAAAACATGACAAACTTCCTTCGATGTCGAAAAACAGAAATGTTTTTGTAAAAAATTATAAAAAACCACAAAAATAATTCATACAGAATATCAATCTAGGCTGTTTAGAGCCAAAACCCTACATAAAAATGCACCCTACACACATAAATAGACACATAATCCAAGGTTATATTTGACCTAAAAATACGAGTGAGCCCTTTAACCGCAATGGGTATCATATTTTGATACCACCTAATAAGTTCGAGCTAACAAAGTATGGATTCGATATAAAACTCATCTCAGAACAATTCACTGGAAAAATATCTTTTTCCAGATTCAATTACCCACTAAAAAACCATAGGCAAGATAAGTCATTAAAGTTTATAAGAAACACAAAATACGGTGTTTTATTGAAATTTAATCTCGACTCATAAACCTTATTCGGTTTTTTATTCCGCCTTTTAAATAAAGCCTGGTTATTTACATCTTTTTTACATTTAAGCATCCCCGTTTACCACTGGTTTGACTTCCTTTTTTCATCTCGGTTATACATTGGCCGAACGTTAACGAAATATTAACGTCACATTTGGCCGCTATGCGGCCAGACATAGGAAATAATAATAATCGGAGCAACAAGGATGTATAAAAACACAACCGCTTTATCTGTTGCGATAAGCCTTGCTTTGGGGACAGCAGCAGTTGCAGCCCCAGCAACAGCACTGGCAGAAGAGCAGCAAGTTGAAAAACTTCAAAAGATGAAAGTTACTGGTTCGCGTATCTCCACGACGGATATGGAAGGTCCTTCACCAGTTACTGTTATTAATAGTAAAGACATTGAGTCTAAAGGCTTTAACAGCGCGCAAGACGTATTGAACAGTTTGACCCAAAACACAGGTGGTGTAATGGCTCAAACAGACTCTTTCTCGTTTACACCAGCAGCGCAGTCAGTCAACTTACGTGGCCTTGGCGCGTCACGCACATTGATTCTTATTGATGGCCGTCGTCTTCCTCAATACCCGCTAGCACAAGATGGTACATCTAACTTCCAAGATATCGGCCAAATCCCTGTCGCCGCTATTGAGCGTGTTGAAGTAATGACCGACTCAGGTTCTGCTATCTACGGCTCCGACGCAATCGGTGGTGTCGTAAACTTCATTTTAAAGAAAGACTTTGATGGCGTTTCTGTAAAAGTACGCGCGGGTGACGCGACGGATGGTGGTTACCAAAATGGTCGTTTAGACGTTGTAGCTGGCAAAAACTTTGACGACAAACGTATTCTCTTCGTTGGCCAATTTGCGGGCAACGAAATGCTAAAGCAATCTGACCGAGATGATTGGGCTGGCGATGACGGTTCTAGCCGTTCTCAGCTAAGTGGCTACTCTAGCTACGGTGCAAACTTTGAAGGCGCCAACGGAACACTTCTAACACCAGCTGATGCTGGTTCTTCATGTAAAGAAGTCGTTGGTGATGCCGCGATTGAACGAGCGGATGGAAAGTGTGGTGTTAACCGCTCTGCATACCGAACATTAAAACCAGAAAACAAACAAGTAGACCTACTTTTACGTGGTGAAATGGACATTAACGACAATGTCACTGCCATGGCAGAAGCCCGTTTTGGCTACAAGTCTACAGAATCTGAATTCGAACCTAACCCTTACAGCGTTGAAGTTGATGCCACTCACTTCCGCGGCGAAGGCGAATACACTCGCCGTATGGTCGAATTTGGACCACGCGAAAGTAACACTGAAGCCGATTCTTTTGGCTTAACCTTAGGCTTGAACGGCCTGCTTGCTGATACGTATGATTGGGACCTATCCGCTGGTTACTCTGAGCAAAGCGTTGAAACAAGCAACCCAGCAATCTTTCTAACTCTCGACCAAGCTGTACAAAATGGTGATGTCGATCTTCTAGGGCCTATCTCACAAGACGTTGTAGACAAATACAGCGGCACTTCAAGCAAAGAAGCTTACTCAAAGCTTTACTCTGTTAACGGCTCACTGGCTGGTGATTTGGTTGAACTTCCTGCAGGTATGTCTGGCTTTGCTGTTTATGGTGAATGGAACCGTACTGACTACAATGAGACGATTGATGCTACAACAGCAGCTGGTGGTTTCTCTGGTCTAGGTGGAACATCAGGCGGCGGTGACCGCGATCAGATTGGTCTTGGTGTTGAAGCTCTTATTCCTATCATTGAAGATTTAGAAATGACTGTCGCTGGTCGTTACGACCACTACTTCGACGACTCGGCAACTGGCGGCGCATTCACTCCTAAAGTAGCCCTAGCATACCGTCCTACTGACACCCTATTGCTACGTGGTAGCTACGGTCTAGGCTTCCGAGCTCCAGACTTGAAGCGACTATTTGGTGATCAAACTCGAGGCTTTGGTTCTGGTTTTGACCCTGTGCTTTGTGCCAACGCTGGTGGTAGCGGCCCACAAGATAAAGACAAGTACCCAGAGTGTGATACTCAGTACTTCGATACGCTTAATGGACCTAACTCAGAGCTGAAAGAAGAAACAAGTACAAACATTAACTTGGGTCTAGCGTGGGAGCCTGTGGATGATCTTGGTGTAACCGTTGACTGGTACCACATCAAGATGGAAGACGTCGTAACAGCACCAACTTACCAAGACGTAATTAACGATCCAGGTAAATACCCAGGTACTGAAGTCGTTCGTAACCCAGATGGCACCATCAAGTCGGTATCCTATGGTCCAGTGAACCAGTCGTATGAAGAGCGTTCTGGTATTGACCTAGCGATCAAATACGCATACGACACTAATGAGTTCGGCTCATTTAACACGCGTGTTGCTGTAACGAAGATCTTGATTGCTGAATATCAAGAAAACGACAGCGAGCCTGTAACGGATGAAAGAGATTTCATGCCTGAATACACCGCAACGTTAAATCTTGGCTGGGCATATGAAGATGTCGCTATCAACCTATTTGGTAAATACCGCGACCGTATGTGTTCAAGCTACGCAAACCGTTACTACTTTGATGACTGTGATTCTGCTAAAAAAGCGGGTTACAAAGCAGAAATCGCTAGTATGACAACGTGGAACCTAACGGCTTCTTACCAATTCAACGAGAGTGGTCGTGTAACTCTTGGTGCTATCAACATGTTTGACAAAGTACCGCCTGCAGATCCTCTAAGCGATACCTCTCCATTCTATGCAACTGGGTATGACGATCCAATCGGACGTCAACTATACGTCGAGGCATCATACGACTTCTAAAAAATATTTGGCGCGGGTTTTCCGCGCCCTTTTCGACTGACTAAAACACTGACAAGGATGCAACCATGAAATTCAAGGAATTTGGTCTCAGTGCCATAGCTGCAGCATTGCTTACTATCAGTAGTAGCTCTATAGCGGCCAACTCTGGTGCTGTCGTTTCCACACAAGCAAAAGCAAATCAATCTTCAGAAGCTTCGCAACAAAAAATCGACAATTATGCCGAAAGTACTGAAGGCATGTTGGCAGAATACAAAGGCTTACTACGTCAAATCGACAGCATGAAAGTCTACAACGAGCAAATTAACCGTATGGTTCAATCACAGCAAAGTGAATTGGACTCATTAAATAACCAAATTGCTCAGATCGATCAAACGGCAACAGAAGTAGTGCCACTAACACTTAAAATGATCGATGCACTCGATGAGTTTGTGACTCTCGATCTGCCTTTCCAGAAAAAAGAACGTAATAAACGTGTCCAAGAACTGCGTCGTCTCATGGATCGCGCCGACGTAACGACTTCTGAGAAATTCCGTAAAGTGATGGAAGCCTACCAAATTGAAGAAGGCTTCTCTCGCTCAATTGAATCTTACAAAGCTAGCCTAGATAGAAATGGGGAAACCGTGACTTACGATTTCCTACGTATTGGTCGCACGGCGCTTTTATTCCAATCTCCAGACGGTGGTGAGACAGGTATGTGGAACCAACAAACACGTCAATGGGAAACATTACCGGAAAGCTACCGCATAGCGGTACAGCAAGGCCTTCGTATCGCGAAGAAGCAAGCGCCACCAGCGCTAATCAAATTGCCTGTATATGCTGGGGAGGAATAAGAGATGAAAGGATTCAAAACTCTAGCCGCTGGTCTACTAGCGAGCTTATTTATGGCTTCAGGCGTACAAGCAGAAACGCCTAAAAACCTATCTGAACTACTCAAAAACGTAAAATCAGAAAGCATCGTTGAGTCAAAAGAGAACAAAGCCCGTGAAGCTGAGTTCAAGAACAACCGAGATAAGCAAGCAGCATTATTGCAACAGGCTCGTGAAGAGCTAGCTTCACAGCAAGCACTGGGCGATCAACTTAAAGCGACATTTGATGAAAACGATAAGCAGCTGACTGAACTAACAGAAACCTTACGTGTTCGCTCTGGTACTTTGGGCGAAATGTTTGGTGTGGTCCGCCAATATGCGGGCGAGTTTAAGGGCTTATTTGCAGCCTCTCAAAACGCAGTTCAGTTCCCAGAGCGTGACGCGCTACTAACGAAACTGGCTGAAAGTAAAGAACTGCCATCAACGCAAGAGCTAGAAGCATTCTGGCATACTATTCTTCAACAAGTGGTTGCCTCAGGCGAGACAGCAACAACCCAAGCAACGGTTGTTTATGGCGAAGGTAAAGAAGCGGTTCGCGATGTTACTCTTGTCGGTGAATTTAACGCGATTGCCGATGGTAAGTACGTTACTTATGTACCTCAAACAGGTAAGTTCGAAGAACTCTCTCGACAACCTCGCACCAATATTACACGTCATGTTGCAGGCTTTGAGTCAGCGTCAAACAGCTATGAGCCACTGTTTATTGACCCATCCCGTGGTGTAATTCTGTCTCTACTTGTACAAAGCCCAACCGTTCAAGAACGTATTGATCAAGGTGGCATTGTAGGTTACGTCATCCTTGGTATGGGTGCAGTTGGCGCTATCATTGCTCTAGTTTGCTTCCTACGCCTTCAAGTGATTGGCGGTAAAATGCGTAAGCAAGCGAAATCAGAAACCGTGATTCCTGGTAACCCTCTGGGTGAAGTTATCCAAGCTTACCAAGAACACAAAGGTGACAACCTTGAAGATCTGGAAGCGAAACTGGACGAAATCATCCTACGTAACGCACCGAGCATTGAACGCTTTATCAGCTCAATCAAACTGTTCGCTTCTGTAGCACCACTTCTAGGTCTACTGGGTACGGTTATGGGTATGATCGGTACGTTCCAAGCAATCACACTATTTGGTACAGGTGATCCTAAGCTAATGGCTGGCGGTATCTCTGAAGCACTTGTTACTACGATGCTTGGTCTGGTTGTCGCAATTCCTCTACTGTTCCTGTACACCATCGTACACAGTAAAGGTCGTCGTTTGGTTCAAACTCTTGAAGAACAGAGTGCAGGCTTCATCGCTCGCTATCAGGAAAAACTACATAAAGCCGAAAGCTAAGGAGGCGTTATGTGGTGGTTAGTTGGAGAACTTGAATCAATTAGGCGCTTCTTGGGAATGGGTGGCGATGTACTCGTCGCCATCTTCATCCTCAGCTTTATGCTTTGGGCAGTATTGTTAGAACGTTGGTTCTATTTTGCTGCCGTCGCTCCAAAAGCCATGAAAAAAGCCGTTGGCTCATGGCAGGGGCGATCAGAGCACCAGAGCTGGAACGCTAAGATGATCCGACAAGAAATTGTTTCTCGTCAGGACATTGAGAATAAAAAGGGCCTGCCAATCGTGAAAGTGTTGATTGCGCTTTGTCCCTTACTGGGTTTGCTCGGCACCGTTGTTGGCATGATCCAAGTATTCGACATCTTAGCGGTAACAGGAACAGGAAGCCCTCGAGCAATGGCCTCGGGGATCTCAAAGGCAACAATCCCAACGTTAGCCGGGATGGTGGCTTCTCTATCAGGACTGTTCTTTAGTTCACGTCTTGATCATTTAGCCAAAGTAACAACGCAAAAGCTGGAAGATAAGCTAAAGCATATTGCCTGAGTAAATGGAATTAGAGGTATAGGTCATGAAAAGACGCTATAGCAGTGATAGCAGTGATGAAACCGCTATCGATATGACACCGATGCTCGACATCGTATTCATCATGTTGATCTTCTTTATCGTAACAACATCGTTCGTAAAAGAAGCTGGTCTAGAAGTAAACCGCCCGACGGCAAGCTCTGCGCAAACCGTGAAAAAAGGTAACATCATGGTCGCAGTTGGTGCGGCGGGTGATGTTTGGGTTGATAAACGCCGCATCGAAGTGGACGCGGTTCGCGCGAATATTGAACGTCTTCGTGCAGAAAGCCCTGATGGCGCAGTTGTTATCCAAGCCGACACAGAAGCAAATGCTGGCGTAGTCGTGAAGGTTATGGACCAGATCAAAATGGCAGGTGTAGAAAGCATCTCCATTGCCGCAACCAATAAGGATTAAGCTTATGCGGTATCTGGCCTCAATTGCACTGGCGCTCATTGTCTCCCTCGGGTTGTTCTGGGGGATGGACAAGCTAGTAAACAAAGAGCGCCACGAGTTAGTGTCGAATGATGACCTGCGTATGGTCGAGTTTATTCGCATTAAACCAGACGAAAAAATACAGGAGAAAAAACGCGAACTTCCAAAGCCACCACCGCCTAAGCGTCCGCCGCCGCCGCCAGAAATGAAAGTGACAGCGACAGTAAAACCGGTGATGGAGCAGACCCCAATGGATATGCCAAAGCTTGACCTACCCGTAAATGTTACAGGTGGTTCGGTGCTTGGACATTATAGCCAGGGTGGAGGTGCGCAACTCGCGGGTAGCGGAGGTCCAACACCTCTAGCGACATTCCAACCTCAAATGCCTAGGAAAGCTGCGAAAGCAGGAATAGAAAAAGGGGTCGTCTTATTAGAGTTTACTGTCAACGCACGTGGTGCCGTAGAGGACATCAAAGTTCTTAAAGAGCAACCACGACGCTTAGGCCTCGGTCGAGCGGCAAGAAAAACAGTCTCTAAATGGACATTTAAACCAAAATTGGTTGACGGGAAACCTGTTAGCTCGCGCCTATCGCAAGAAATAGAGTTCTCAACCAATTAAGGAGTCACGATGAAAAGTTTATGGAAAAGCAAAGTGGCTTCTTTAATTCTCTTCGTAGGAGTGGCAATGGCCGCTCCTACGATGGCAAAAGAAGCTCCTCAGTTATCAGATCGGACATTTCGAACCGTTAACAAAGTGCAAGAGTTGATCGCAACTGAAAAATATTCAGCAGCGAAAGAAAAACTAGCAAGCGCTTTAGAAAGCACAAGTTCGAAAAAATACGACCGAGCAGTTTTACTTCAGCAGACTGGCTTTTTGTATTCGCTACAAGACAATTATGTGCAAGCAGCAAAATACTTTGCCGAAGCATTACAGCTCGACGCACTTCCCGTTCCTGTTGCTCAACAAGTTCGCTACAGCTTGGCTCAGCTTTACCTAGCTGAAGAAAAGTATACGTTATCTGTAAAAACGATGAAGGAATGGTTCAAGGTTGCAGAAACAACCAAAGAGAAGCCTCAAGCTCATGCTTATATCACGTTAGCGAGCGCCTATGTTCAGTTGGAAGATTACAGAAATGCAATCCCGCCAACCAAAAAAGCCATCGCGATGAGCAAGAGCCCAAGTGAGTCTTGGTACTTAATTCTCGTTGCATCTCACTACGAGTTAGGCCAGCTGAAAAGCGTTGCCAGTGTACTCAAAACTCTGACTTCAAAGTACCCTCAGAAAAAGCGTTACTGGATGCAACTTTCTGGTGTCTACATGGAGCTAGGTCAAGAGCGAAACTCTCTAGCCACCCTAGAAATGGTTTACAAAATGGGGAAACTAGAAGGAGAGAAGGAATATTTACGCTTTGTAAACTTCTTGGCTTATCAAGGTATTCCATATAAAGCAGCCAAAACTCTTGAAAAGGAAATGGCAGCTGGAAACATTGAAAAGACGAAGGAAAACTATGACCGCCTAGCCAGTTTCTGGCAGCAAGCTAAAGAGCTAGATAAATCAATTCTCGCTTATAAAAAGTCATATAACCTCGCTCCTTCTGCTAAAACGCAAATTCAGATTGCTCGCTTAATGATACAAGACAAGCAGTATTCTGAAGCAACTCGTTTTGTAGAAAGCGCGGCATCCAGTGCCTCTAAAGAGCAAAAGGCAGAACTTGAATACATTCGCGGGATGGCCTATTTCGAGCTTAAGCAACCACAAAAGGCCTTGCAGGCGATGAAAGGCGCTGCTCAATCGCCAAAATTCAGGTCAACCGTTAGCCCTTGGATAAATTTCCTAGAGTCTCAAGGATAATTCGAAGATTAAGTGTGAGTCAGTCGCACGCCTGGGGAAGTGAAAGCTTCCCCTTTTTTCCGTTTTATCTTTATTAACCCCTATTTTTAACCAGAGTCACTCACGCAAGCCAAATCGGGACTCTAAACCTAAAATCAGCACACTAAACGGTTGTAGAAATGGTTTTAATAACAGAGTGCGCGGATGGTAAGTCCTGTACCACGCTCCTTCTTCGCTGTTTAGGAACACTCTGGCGTAAGTAACTATTTCATCTGGGACGATCACAGACAGAAAGATCAACTGGTAACAAAATAGAGATCATGATACTCTTCGCCTCCATTTTTCTGGCGGGATTATCACCAATATCCACCCCTTTGGTGGTTGATTTCTCAATGCCAGTGCTATCGTTATAAGAATGTCGAACTTTCCTTCGGCACTCAATCAATCCAATCAAAAGTGGAACAGTACAATGGGCAAAGGTACTCTCTATATCGTATCTGCACCTAGCGGCGCAGGTAAATCTAGCTTGATCTCAGCGATGTTGGAACGCAACCCAACCTACGCAATGAAAGTGTCTGTGTCTCACACCACGCGCAACATGCGACCTGGTGAAGAAAATGGTGTCCACTACCATTTTGTAGCGAAAGATGAGTTTGAAGCCCTGATCGCTAAAGGTGACTTCCTAGAATACGCAGAAGTGTTTGGTAATTATTACGGCACATCTCGTGTATGGATTGAAGAAACACTAAATAAAGGTATCGACGTTTTTCTAGATATCGACTGGCAAGGCGCACGCCAAATCCGTGAACAAATGCCAGAAGCCAAAAGCATCTTCATCCTGCCACCATCAAACGGTGAGTTAGAGCGTCGCTTGAACACTCGTGGTCAAGATAGCGATGAAGTGATCGCAAAGCGTATGGCTGAAGCCAAGTCGGAAATCTCTCATTACAACGAGTACGACTACGTGATCGTAAACGACGATTTTGATACCGCTTTGATGGATTTTAAAGCTATCTTGCGTGCTGAAAGATTGAAGGAAGAAAAGCAAGCTGCTAAATATAAAGGTATGCTTGACGCGTTGTTAGCAGAGTAACTTCAAAAAAGTCACGCTGTAAAACATAAAGAATTTCCCGTTTTTTGCCCAGTGCGAAAAACACAATAAACTACCTGAGAAAGTCCACAAACGGTGGCTTGTCTAATTGCTAGTAAATAAAGTAGTTAGGTTGTATACTTTCTCGTCATTCTAAAATTTTAGTTAACTATTTGGAGTCCTCATGGCACGCGTAACTGTTCAAGACGCTGTTGAAAAAGTTGGCAACCGTTTCGACCTAGTACTGATTGCGGCTCGCCGCGCTCGTCAAATGCAAACTGGCGGTAAAGATGCACTAGTGCCAGAAGAGAACGATAAGCCAACGGTTATCGCTCTACGCGAAATCGAAGAAGGTTTAATTACTAAAGAAGTTCTAGACGCTCGTGAACGTCAAGAACAGCAAGAGCAAGAAGCGGCAGAGCTAGCGGCAGTAAGCAGCATCGCTCACAACCGTTAATTCTGACTTTAGAATTCAACAACCTCCCGGGCCTATAATTTGTATCTATTCGATAGCCTCAAAGACGTTGCCCAAGAATACCTAACAGAGCCTCAGATTGAGGCTCTGCGTCAATCTTATGTGGTAGCGAGAGATGCCCATGAAGGGCAAACCCGCTCTAGCGGTGAACCATACATCATCCACCCTGTCGCTGTGGCTCGTATCTTGGCCGAAATGCGCCTTGATATCGAAACCCTCCAAGCTGCTTTGCTGCATGACGTCATTGAAGACTGTGATGTAACTAAAGAAGATCTCGAAGAGAAATTCGGCAACACTGTCGCAGAATTGGTTGATGGTGTATCTAAACTGGACAAACTCAAATTCCGCGATAGGAAAGAGGCTCAGGCTGAGAACTTTCGTAAGATGGTTCTGGCCATGGTGCAAGATATCCGCGTCATTCTGATCAAACTGGCTGACCGCACGCACAACATGCGTACGCTTGGCGCGCTTCGACCAGATAAAAAGCGTCGTATTGCTCGTGAAACGTTAGAAATTTACGCGCCCCTCGCTCATCGTCTTGGTATTCACAATATCAAAACCGAACTCGAAGAGTTGGGCTTTGAGGCGCTATATCCCAACCGCTACCGCGTACTGAAAGAAGTGGTTAAAGCCGCACGTGGTAATCGTAAAGAGATGATCCAACGCATTCACAGCGAAATAGAAGGCCGTCTGCAAGATTTTGGCTTGAATGCTCGCGTCGTTGGTCGTGAGAAAAACCTGTTCTCTATCTACAACAAGATGAAAACCAAAGAACAGCGCTTTCACACCATCATGGATATCTATGCGTTCCGAGTCGTTGTTGATACCGCTGATACTTGTTATCGCGTTTTAGGCCAAGTACACAGCTTGTATAAGCCACGTCCTGGTCGCATGAAAGATTACATCGCGGTACCAAAGGCGAACGGCTATCAATCGCTACACACTTCCATGGTTGGCCCACACGGCGTACCTGTTGAAGTTCAGATCCGTACTGAAGATATGGATCAAATGGCGGACAAAGGTGTCGCGGCACACTGGTCTTACAAAGACAAAGGCGACAAGTCTGGTACCACTGCGCAAGTGAAAGCTCAGCGTTGGATGCAAAGCCTGTTAGAGCTACAACAAAGCGCGGGTAACTCATTCGAATTCATTGAAAACGTAAAATCCGATCTTTTCCCAGATGAGATTTACGTCTTCACACCAAAAGGTCGTATCGTTGAACTACCTTTAGGCGCAACGGCTGTCGACTTTGCCTATGCCGTACATACCGATGTAGGCAACTCTTGTGTTGGTGCTCGTGTTGATCGTAACCCTTACCCATTGAGTAAGGCATTGAAAAACGGTCAGACAGTGGAAATTATCAGTGCCCCTGGTGCGCGTCCGAATGCGGCATGGCTGAACTATGTCGTGACTTCTCGTGCCCGCACTAAGATTCGACAAGTACTGAAAACGATGCGTCGTGAAGAGTCGATTACTTTAGGTCGTCGCCTACTTAATCACGCACTTGGCCGTCACTCGATTGATTCAATTTATCCAGAAAATATCCAAGAAGTCTTGAATGATCTTCGCCTAGAAAGCATCGATGATTTATTGGCTGCTATTGGATTGGGTGAGTTGATGAGCATTGTGATCGCACGTCGTCTCCTTGGTGACACCGAAGAGCTCACGACAACAAGTTCAATCCCAACGGACTCGAAGAAGAAGCTTCCGATTCGTGGCGCAGAAGGCTTATTGCTGACGTTTGCAAATTGTTGTCATCCTATCCCAGATGATCACATTATTGCTCACGTATCGCCTGGTCGTGGTTTGGTTGTTCACCGAGAAACATGTCCGAACGTTCGTGGTTATCAGAAAGAGCCAGACCGTTATATGGCTGTCGCTTGGTCTGAAGACTACGATAAAGAGTTCATTGCTGAACTTAAAGTCGACATGCTTAACAACCAAGGTGCTCTTGCAGAACTGACCAACGTGATCTCGAAAACAGGATCAAACATTCATGGCCTTTCAACGGAAGAACGTGATGGTCGTCTATACACTGTGACTGTGCTGTTGACGACGAAAGATCGTGTCCACCTTGCTGGTATCATGCGTAAGATTAAGGCAATGCCTCAAGCAACCCGAGTCAGACGCAGAAAGAACTAACCTCTATCGCCACCTACTCTGTTAGGTGGCGATTTTTTATACCTCAATAAATATGAACCTAGAACGTTACAACCGTATTCACCAAGTCCTAAAAACTCGCCAAACTGATCTGACACTTTGTCTCGAAGAAGTACATAAGCCAAACAACGTCTCTGCTGTGATCCGCACCGCTGACGCGACAGGCTTACACAAAGTTCACGCAATTTGGCCAGACAAAATGCGTACGCTGAGCCATACCTCAGCTGGCGCGCGTAACTGGGTTGAAGTGGATACTCACGATTCGATTGAAACTGCGATTACCGAACTCAAAGCGCAAGGTATGCAGGTTTTGGTGACCAATCTTTCGGACACCGCCGTCGATTTTCGCGAAATCGACTACACCAAACCAACGGCAATCATTTTAGGCAGCGAAAAGGTTGGCGCTTCGGAGCAAGCCAAACAGCTTGCCGATCAAGACATTATTATCCCGATGGTGGGCATGGTGCAGTCACTAAACGTATCGGTTGCCAGTGCCGTAATTTTGTATGAAGCGCAACGTCAACGTGAAGCCGCAGGCATGTACGACCGAGAAGAAAGCGCTCTGCCTAAAGAGACAATCAACCGTATTCTCTTTGAACGTGGTCACCCAGTGCTGGCAAAGGTCGCGAAACGAAAAGGGCTCGTTTACCCACCACTCGATGAAGAAGGTCAAATCATCGCCGATGACGCGTGGTGGCAAGAGATGCAAAGCAAGTAACAGACTTTCGTCATCCTGAACGGCGGCGAAGGAGCGTGGTTCAGGATCTAATTCTCAAATATACAGATGCTGATAGTGTTAACTTCAGCGACATACTTGTTGGAAATAGAATCGTGATGTCGCTAAAGCTCCTCGGAATGATAGGTTATCAGTCAAATCATGACACTAACTAAAGCATGACTATTTTTTCCTGTACAAAAACACAGCTCCATGGTTAACATACTGCTATGTTAACCATTTTCTTGAGCCCTCTATGCCCGCCCAAATGTTATCTGCCGTCCCATTAACCTCCCTTTCTGGAGTTGGCGCGAAAGTCGCAGAAAAACTCGCCAAAGTTGGCTTACATAGCGTTCAAGATTTGCTGTTTCACCTTCCGTTACGCTACGAAGATCGTACTCGTATTTACCCTATTGCCAAACTGCATGCTGGCCTTTGGGCGGCCGTGCAAGGTAAGGTCATGGCAGTCGACACCATCTTCGGTAAGCGCAAAATGCTAACGGTAAAAATCAGCGACGGTAATGGCACTATCACGCTGCGCTTTTTCAACTTTACCGCAGCCATGAAGAACAATTTCACGCAAGGTAAGTTAGTACATGCTTACGGTGAAATTAAGCGCGGTGGCATGGGTTTGGAAATTGTTCATCCTGACTACAAGTTTTACGTTAGCGAGCAAAAGCCCGATGTAGAACAGAGCTTAACCCCTGTTTATCCCACCACCGATGGTTTACGTCAAATCACATTGCGCAACCTTACCGAACAAGCTTTAGCCCTGCTTGATAAAACCGCAGTGCAGGAATTACTTCCAGCTGGGTTGTATGACCATCAAATCACGATGTCGCAAGCGCTGCACACCATTCATCGCCCACCACCAACCATTAATTTAGATGAGTTTGACGAAGGCAAACATCCTGCCCAAATCCGCTTGATCATGGAAGAATTGCTCGCACAAAACTTATCGATGCTGGCGGTGCGTAGCAAAGGTCAGAAGGATTCAGCGCTACCTCTCGGTCCTTGTCATAAACTAAAAACGCAGCTTTTAGCCCAACTGCCTTTCTCTCCTACAAACGCTCAAACCCGAGTAGTACAAGAGATTGAAGCCGATCTAGAAAAACCGCATCCAATGATGCGATTAGTGCAAGGCGATGTTGGTTCGGGGAAAACATTGGTTGCCGCTTTGGCCGCTGTTAGAGCCATTGAGCATGGCCATCAGGTGGCACTCATGGCGCCAACCGAACTATTGGCCGAGCAACACGCTATCAACTTCGCAAACTGGTTTGAAACAATGGGCATTCAAGTCGGTTGGTTAGCGGGCAAACTCAAAGGTAAGGCAAAGGAAGCCGAGCTGGCTCGTATTGCCAGTGGTGAAGCGCAAATGGTAGTGGGTACTCACGCGCTATTCCAAGAGCACGTTGAATTTCATCACCTTGCTTTGGTCATCATTGATGAACAGCACCGCTTCGGTGTCCATCAGCGATTAGAATTGCGTGAAAAAGGCGCAAAACAAGGCGCCTATCCACATCAGCTCATCATGACAGCAACGCCGATTCCGCGAACGTTAGCCATGACTGCTTATGCTGACTTAGAAACGTCGGTGATTGATGAGTTACCGCCAGGTCGAACACCAATCCAGACTGTCGCGATTCCAGATACCAAACGCAATGATATCGTCGAACGTGTCCGAAATGCCTGCTTAAACGAAGGCAAGCAGGCATATTGGGTGTGTACCCTGATTGATGAGTCGGAAGTATTAGAAGCGCAAGCCGCGGCAGATACCGCAGAAGAGCTTCAACGTAAGCTACCGGACGTAAAAATTGGTCTAGTACACGGACGAATGAAACCGGCAGAGAAACAAGCGGTGATGCAAGATTTCAAAGACAATAAACTGCATTTGCTGGTCGCAACGACAGTGATTGAAGTTGGTGTGGATGTGCCAAACTCTAGCTTGATGATCATAGAAAACCCTGAACGTCTTGGTTTGGCACAATTACACCAGTTAAGAGGTCGCGTGGGCCGAGGTTCCGTTGCTAGCCATTGTGTGCTGCTGTACCACTCTCCGCTGTCAAAAACCGCGCAAAAACGTCTCGGAGTACTACGTGAAAGTAACGATGGCTTCGTCATTGCGCAGAAAGACCTAGAAATTCGCGGCCCTGGAGAACTATTGGGTACAAAGCAGACAGGTCTTGCTGATTTCAAAATCGCAGACTTAGTTCGAGATCAACGCCTGATTCCCGAAGTTCAGCGTATTGCGCGTCATATTCATGACAATTACCCGACTAACGCAACAGCGATTATCGATCGCTGGTTGGGTGAGCGGGATATTTACTCCAAAGCGTAATGATTGAAAGCGAGCCAAATGGCTCGTTTTTTAATACGCCAAAAGCAAACGTTTGCTTTTTGAGAAAATCTCTCTATAATCGCGCACAAAATTTTTAAGTGTGTTAGATCACACTCCACCAACCTGAGTTGACTCTGATTAACAGCAATCACAGGTAACGACGTCAACTCCACCCTGCTCTCCCATTCAGCGAGAACTAGGGAAATATTGCGACTAGCGAGACAAACAATGACAACTTCAAACCGATCTTCGGAACTGGTCTATCAACTCAACGATCGACCACCTTTGCCTCAAACCATTTTTGCCGCACTTCAGCACTTATTGGCGATGTTCGTCGCGGTTATCACTCCGTCACTGATCATCTGTCAGTCTTTGGGTGTACCAGCAGACCAAACGAATACCATCATCAGCATGTCTTTGTTTGCGTCAGGCGTGTCTTCGTTTATTCAAATTCGCACCGTTGGCCCAATTGGCTCTGGTTTGCTCTCTGTTCAAGGCACCAGCTTTAACTTTTTAGGTCCTATTATTGGTGCAGGCCTATCGCTGAAAGCCGGTGGAGCAGACATCAGTACCATGATGGCTGCCATTTTTGGTACGATTTTAGTCGCATCATTTGCAGAAATTTTTCTATCTCGCGTGTTGGAGCATGCCCGCCGAATCATCACTCCGCTTGTTTCAGGCATCGTCGTCACTCTTATCGGTCTCACACTGATTCAAGTCGGCTTAGTATCAATGGGCGGTGGCTACGCAGCATTAAATGAAGGAACCTTCGGCAGCTTAGACAAACTTGCTCTGGCTGGGACGGTACTTGGATTAATTGTGATTTTAAACCGCTCGAAAAACCCATACATCCGTGTGGCTTCAATCGTGATTGCGATGCTAGTGGGCTACATCATGGCGTATTTTATGGGGATGGTAGATACTTCTCAGCTAGGCGCAACCGAGATCGTAGCACTGCCCGTACCAATGCAATATGGCTTATCGTTTGACTGGTCTCTGTTCATTCCGCTGGTACTGATTTTCTTTATTACCGCACTAGAAGCCATCGGTGATATTACCGCAACATCTGAAGTGTCTGGTGAGCCAGTAAAAGGCCCAGTGTACATGAAACGCATTAAGGGCGGTGTGTTAGCAGACGGCTTAAACTCTGCAATCGCAGCCGTTTTCAACAGCTTCCCGAACTCAACGTTTAGCCAGAATAACGGCATCATCATGCTAACAGGAGTCGCGAGCCGCTACGTGGGTTACTTTATTTCTGGCATGTTAGTGATTCTTGGCTTGTTTCCTGGCGTCGCTAGCTTTGTTCAGCTGATTCCTGAGCCAGTACTTGGCGGCGCAACAATTGTCATGTTTGGTACGATTGCTGCCGCTGGTGTACGTATTATCTCTCGTGTTGAGCTCGATCGCCGCGCAATTCTGATCATGGCCTTATCCTTCTCAATGGGACTTGGTATCGCGCAAAAACCAGAGATCCTGCAATTTATGCCAGAATTTATTAAGAGTATTTTCTCAACTGGTGTTGCAGCAGGTGGTATCACTGCGATCATTTTAAATCTACTTCTGCCAGAGAAACTGGAAGACGAAGATGAACTTCCTCAGGAAGTGAAAGAGTCTTAAGATTATTGAGAATAAGAAAAGCCCAACCTATTTAGGTTGGGCTTTTTGTTTTAAAGGGTGCGGGCCATCGACTTACTTGGTAGGAAAGCTGATTTGAGCGATTAAACCGCCTTCACTGCGATTACGCATCACCACAGAACCTGAATGCTGGCTGATTATACGCTTCACAATCGCCAACCCTAGCCCAGTGCCTTCACTACCGCGAGCGGTGTCACCACGCGTAAAGGGTTCAAATAACCTCGCGATTTGAGAATGCTCGATACCCGGTCCGTTGTCCTCTACTGAAATCCACACTAGCTGCTTATCTGCTGTCACACCAGTGCTGATTTTGACCCAGCCATTGCCATAACGTAGCGCATTCACAACTAAGTTACTGATCGCCCGCTTAATCGCAATCGCACTTCCTTTGGCTGGCGGCAAGTTAAGATTAAGATCTGTTTCAATTTCAACCTCATAACCACCTTCAGAACTGGCGACGTCACTGGCAATCGTACTGATATCAACCGCTTCAAACGATTCTTGGTTCACCGGTTTGAGGTAATCCATAAACTGACTGATGATCTCATTACATTCTTCCGTATCGCTAATGATCCCCTCCGCAAGATAGCTGTCCTCAGGAGACATCATTTCTGTCGCTAGGCGAATACGCGTCAGAGGTGTTCGTAAGTCATGGCTAATCCCTGCCATTAATAAGGCTCGGTCTTCTTCTAGCTCTTGAATACCTTTCGACATTTGATTAAAGGCTCGAGTTACAGAGCGAATCTCCGATGCGCCTTTCTCTGCTAAGGGGGGCGGGATCTCACCTCGACCGACGTCTTTCGCGGCTCTCTCTAAAGCCAAAAGTGGACGGTTTTGCAAACGAATAAACAACCAACCACCTGCAATGATCAGCAGCGCCATAATCAAGCTGTTACGAAACAGCGGGGCAAAATCTTCTTCTTGCAGCTCAGATAACGGAATACGAATGATGGAGTTCGGCAACTTTTCGATGTGCATCCACAAAATGTAACTTTCATCGCCAAGCAATAAGCGCACTTCTGTGGGCGAACCCAGCTCTTGGCTCATTTCTTCAGACATCAAATCAATCGACATTGCGTGATGAAATTCAATCGCCTTATCGCTATCGAGACTATGAACCGTCACCCCTAATCTTTCTAACAATTGACGCCTTAACGGTGCATCAGACTTTAAAGGTCCTTCATCATCAAGCACCAAATTGAGCTCATGGGCGAGAATTTTATTGAACTGCTGCAAACTCGGCATCAACGCGTAGTTAAAAACGGCGTAGTAAGAGAAAACTTGGCTCGCGAGAAGCAAAGAGATGAACAGCAGAATAGATTGTGTCAGTGAACTTCGGATGCGCATGGAACGTTCCTAGTGGTCCTAATCGCGAAATTTCAGCCTTCAAAGGGAAGGTAATGAAGGCTGAAGTTGCTATAGCCAAGTGCTGGCTATGGAGTGAAGAGATTACACCTCTTTGCCGTCTGGGACGAAAACATAACCTAGGCCCCACACGGTTTGAATGTAGCGCGGCTTGCTCGGATCGTCTTCTAACATGCGACGTAAGCGTGAGATTTGTACGTCAATAGAGCGTTCCATTGCAGAATATTCACGGCCACGCGCCATGTTCATCAATTTATCTCGTGACATTGGCTCACGTGCATTCATCACGAGCGCCTTGAGAACAGCAAACTCTCCAGAGGTGAGTGGCATTGCCTCATCACCGCGGAACATCTCGCGAGTGCCTAGATTGAGTCGGAATTCCCCGAACTCCACCACTTTTTCTTCCGTGCTTGGTGCACCCGGCAACTCTACAGTTTGGCGGCGTAATACTGCCTTGATGCGAGCCAACAATTCGCGTGGGTTAAACGGTTTTGGCAAATAATCATCCGCCCCTACCTCAAGACCCACGATGCGATCCACTTCATCACCTTTCGCGGTGAGCATTAAAATTGGCAACATGTTGTTCGCGTGGCGTAGACGACGACAAATTGACAATCCATCTTCACCAGGCAACATTAGGTCTAGCACCATTAAGTGAAAGTTTTCGCGCGTTAGTAGGCGATCCATCTGTTCGCCATTGGCGACACTTCGTACCTGAAAACCTTGCTCAGAAAGGTAACGCTCCAATAGAGCACGTAAACGAGCATCGTCATCAACCACTAAAATTTTATGATTTTCTTGCATTGAAACATCCTTTCAGAAGCGTCTATTGTCGAAAATGTATCACTGTTTTTCCTAACGTGCTCAAGCAAATTGTTACTCTTTTTATCTTAAGCGCTTTATTCTCTCTCTAGCAGGTATTTTCAGCACCTACTATTGACCATAATTCCATTCCAGTTCACGTTTGGCCTCAAGCAGCTCTTGCTGTGCCTCAGCCAGCTTGTGACGTTTTTTCTCAATTTTGTCTGCTTTCCCTGAATGCTGAGCTTCGACTAATTCTTCCTCTCGCTCCTCAACTTCTTTAGTCTTTTCTTCCACTTCTGCTTGCAGCTCTTGGCGCAGCTCACCTTCCGAGCATTCATTCTGGATAGCGGAAAGTGCTTGCTCCAAGCCTTTAATGCGATGCTCATTACCTTGCGCTTTTGCATACTCAAGCTGCTGCTCTACCGCTAACTCTTTAGCGTCACAGCCTTTCACTTCATCTTGAGCAAAAACTGAAAGTGAGAATCCTATTGTTAGTGCAGCACTACACATGACTGCTTTGTTCATTTTACTTCTCCGAGAAAGGCACCATGCCTTTATACCAAATATTCTGACGTTGAGACCCAAGTCACTTCTAGTGAACTTCATGAGACTTGAATCGGTGATAAAGCCTCAGTCTTCCGAGGCCGGTTGAGTATATTCAATTGAGTTGATGAACCACTCTTTTTCACCTTCTGGGGTGCGTACCGTGAACTCTTCATCCACTTGTTTTTTCAACATCGCTCGCGCCATAGGTGAATCGATAGAGATGTAGTCTTTCGCATCGCCGTAAATCTCTTCAGGCCCGACAATACGAAACTTTTTCACTTCTCCTGCCTCATTTTCTATTTCCACCCATGCACCAAAAAAGACTTTGCCTTCTTGTTGCGGAGAATAGTCAACGATCGTGACTTCTGGCAGGAATTTACGAAGGAAGCGGACACGACGGTCGATCTGACGGAGTAAACGTTTATTGAAGGTGTAATCCGCATTTTCTGAGCGATCGCCCAGGCTCGCAGCCCAAGTGACGATCTTGGTGATTTCCGGGCGCTTTTCATTCCAAAGGTAATCATGCTCTTGTTTGAGTTTGTTGTAACCTTCTCGTGTAATCAGCTTAGTTTTCAAATTAACTCCTATCTCAACTAAAAAATGCTGCTCTTTGGCAGCATTAAGGAGATGATATACCCAAAGATCCAATGTTGTTCAGGCTTTGGGTATCAAGGTGATAAGGCGGCCAGAGTGTTACTTTTCGTAATCCGGTTTTTGCGTCACGATGTAATTCGTATCACTCGAAACAACCGCGCCATGTTTTAGGAAGTTTTTACCTAAAATCATGCTGTAATGGAAGCGACCTCGGTCCTGTAAGTTGACTCGGATCTTCTTCTCTAATTCGCCAAGCTTAACATGCATTTCAACCACAGGGCGTACGTTCGCTTTCTCACCTTTCTTCGCTTTAATACGCATGACATCAACAACAGGCTTGGTAAACGCCTGTTTCATGCCAAGATCGTTCTCATAGGTAAAGCTCACCATGTCTTTGCCGTCTTTCTTAAACTGCTTGATGTTCTTAGCATTGATTGAGCTTACATCTGCACCCGTGTCTAACTTCACAGGGAAAGACATCCCCTCAACTTCAGCCACTTCGATATGGCCAGCTTTGAAAAGTGGCCTTGCATCTAGTAGATGGTCTGCGCGAGTGTTCAGCAACACACCACCCTTGGCTATGTCATGACCAAAGACGAAAAAGGGTTGAGTGTCACCCTCATCAAGCACATCGAGCGCAAACTTCATTGATGTGTCTTTTCTACCGAGAAGAAAGTCTCCTTCGACAACAGGGCGAACCGCGCTGCCAACCTTGAGCTTTTTCAACACTGGTTTGGTGATTTTTTCTTCTTTCCCCTCATCGTTCATTAAATAAAACGTGACGGACTCATCCTTACCTTTTTCTGTTACTTCAAACCCATTTACACGCAGTAATGGCGTTTTCACAGTAAAAGTGGGGTAAGCAGGGACGGTATAACCATCAATGGTGACCTGTTCTTCTGGTGAAACGACAAGAGGTTTTGATTTGAGTGCGCTTTTGAACGTTTTTTCTACGCCACCCAGTAGATTTTCTCTGTCCGTATCAATAACAAAGTGCTGACTCGCGACGTCCCGACCTAAGCGAATTTGCGAACTGAACTTACTGCGATCACGCAGATACACCAACCAACGTTGAGTTTCATTTTCGCCGACTTTGACGGGTAAATAGACTAAAGGGCGCTCGCTTTTGGTCGTTTTCAGCATTCGTACCAAGGGTAATGTCATTGGATGACGCTTGCCATTCTCGCCCTCTAACATAAAAGAGACTTCGTTATGCTTTTTGTCTACCTTGATGTCCAGTGCATGGACGTTGGTATAACGGCTAGAAGTTGAGATGCTGATCTTATATGGCACACCTTCGACTTCAACCGTCTCTTTTTTGCCAATCATTTTTGCGAGTGGCTGTTCTTGAAGGTAATCGTAACCAGCGAAGACCCATGCGTTATCATCGAGATAGGTTTTACCAATCAAGATAGGAGAAGAGAATTGCGTACGCTTGGTCAGGTTCACTTCCGTATCAACGGTGTGACCAGCGATTGTCATCGGCATTTTTATTGTCGGGCGTAGGATGGGCTTTTTGCTTGTTCGACTGCGAATCGCGCTCACTCTTTCCAGATCATCGGTAATCTGTATTTCCTTCCCTGTATAAGGGTGAGGAACCGTAAAGCTAACCTTTACTTGATATGGCTTAAAGCTGTCGGCGTCCCACTTTGCCTTCGTACCACCTAAGTCATCGACAATCGCCCAAAGTAACTCGTTATCTTTCAAATCTTGGTAATCTGGGTGTGAGCTACTGACATGGATATTCTCCGCATGCATCGATGTCGTATCTGCACCAGTATCAATCTTGCCAATAAATGGCACCGCTTTTAGTTCCGGAATGTCACTGTAGTAGACGCTCTCCACACGCCCTAGTACCAATTTGTTATCGAGCTGATAAACGGGAGCTTGTGTGGTTCCTGAGATAGACTGCGCCCAACTAAGCGGGGCGACAAGTAAGGCACTCGTAAGCGCTAACGCCAAAGACATTTTTTTCATCATGATTATCCGTATAAGCCGAGGTACATTTAGTGATATCAACAACCGTGGAATTAGGTTAGTCGATAACTGCGGATATAAGTTCTCAATTTAATTACAGTTTTGACATAAATCTGACTGATGTCCACCAGCGCCCGGTAAATTTTTGCCTCGTTAATTTAAAACATTGCAAATTCTTCGAACGACCCCAATGTTCTATACAACCAAAACCGAATTAAAAGAGAAAACACGGATGAGCCAAGCTATCTGTCGCATGATTGCTCAAGAACTGAATGTTCGCCCAGAGCAAGTCAACGCCGCTGTCACCCTAATTGATGATGGCAACACTGTCCCTTTTATTGCACGTTACCGCAAAGAGGTGACGGGGGGCCTTGATGATACCCAGCTTCGTACTTTGGACAGCCGTCTGTCTTACCTTCGTGAAATGGATGATCGCCGTCAAACCATCCTCAAATCAATCCAAGAGCAAGGCAAACTGACGCCAGAGCTAGAACAAGAGATCGCGCAGGCAGACAGCAAAACTCGTCTTGAAGACTTATACCTACCTTACAAACCCAAGCGTCGTACGAAAGGTCAGATCGCGATTGAGGCTGGTCTTGAGCCGCTCGCAGATCAGCTTTGGAATCACCCACAAACCGAGCCAGAAAGCGAAGCAAGCAAATACCTTGATGCAGACAAAGGCATCGCAGACACCAAAGCTGCATTGGATGGCGCTCGCGCGATCATCATGGAGCGCATCGCAGAAGACGCAAACTTACTGGAAAAAATTCGCAACCACTTAAATCGCAATGCGGAACTGGTCTCACGAGTCGTTGAAGGCAAAGAGCAAGAAGGCGAGAAGTTTAAAGATTACTTCAACCACAACGAGCCCCTAAGCAAAGTGCCATCGCACCGAGCACTGGCGATGTTGCGTGGCCGTAACGAAGGCTTCCTGACATTGGCGATGAACGCTGATCCAGAACAGGAAGAAGGCGCTCGTCAGTCTTACTGCGAAACGATTATCGCCGACCATTATGGCGTAACGCTAAGCAGCGCACCTGCGGATACCTGGCGTAAGCAAGTGATCAGCTGGGCATGGCGCATCAAAGTATCGATGCACATGGAAACCGAGCTAATGGGCGCAATGAAAGAGCGCGCTGAAATCGAAGCGATTGAAGTATTCGCCACTAACCTAAAAGACTTGTTGATGGCAGCACCGGCTGGCCCTCGTGCAACACTTGGTCTCGATCCGGGTCTGCGTACAGGTTCAAAAATCGCGGTTGTCGACTCAACAGGTAAAGTGCTTGCAACCGAAACCATCTACCCTCACCCACCACAAAAACAATACGACAAGTCAGCACAAATCGTTGAGCAGTTGGTGCGTAAGTACAACGTGGATTTGATTGCGATTGGTAACGGTACGGCTTCACGTGAAACCGACAGCTTTGTCGCAGACGTCATCAAACGTGGCAACCTGAAAGTTCAGAAGATCATAGTAAGTGAAGCGGGGGCTTCGGTTTACTCAGCGTCTGAGCTTGCAGCAAAAGAGTTCCCGAATATGGACGTATCACTGCGTGGTGCAGTGTCGATTGCACGTCGTTTGCAAGATCCATTGGCTGAACTCGTGAAAATTGATCCGAAATCTATTGGTGTGGGTCAATACCAGCACGATGTAAGCCAATCTATGTTGGCAAAACGCCTAGATGCGATTGTGGAAGACTGTGTAAATGCGGTTGGTGTTGATGTGAACACCGCTTCTGCCGCACTATTAACACGCGTAGCAGGCTTATCAAGCACCATCGCGCAGAACATTGTCGACTTCCGCGATGAAAACGGTCGCTTTGAAGCACGTACAACCTTGAAGAAAGTACCTCGTTTAGGTCCTAAGGCGTTCGAGCAGTGTGCGGGCTTCCTACGAATCATGGATGGTAAGAACCCACTTGATGCGTCTGCGGTTCACCCAGAAGCGTACCCGGTGGTCAAAGCAATTTCTGAGAAGAACAACAAAGACATCAAAGCACTGATTGGTGATTCAAGCTTCCTTAAAGGTCTGCATGCGGTCGATTACACCGACGATAACTTCGGCGTTCCAACCATTACAGACATCATCAAAGAGTTAGACAAGCCGGGTCGTGACCCACGTCCAGAATTCAAAACGGCGACCTTTGCAGAAGGTGTAAACTCGGTATCTGACTTGGAACCGGGCATGATTCTAGAAGGTGTGGTATCAAACGTAGCCAACTTCGGTGCCTTCGTTGATATTGGCGTTCACCAAGATGGTCTCGTACACATCTCTGCACTGACAGATCGTTACGTGTCTGACCCACGTGAAGTGGTGAAAGCGGGCGACATCGTCAAAGTGAAAGTGATGGAAGTTGACGTGCAGCGTAAGCGTATTGGTCTATCGATGCGTATGAACGACGAACCGGGTCAAGACAACCGCAGCCAACGCTCATCAGCAGCGCCACGTCGTAATGACCAACCGCAGCGTCGTCAGCCTCGCCGTGATGATTCGTCATCGAACAGCGCGATGGGCGGTGCGTTTGCTGCAGCGTTTGCTAAAGCGAAAAAGTAACCTTACCTAGGCTTCACCGCTAACGAGCTTTCATAACTAAAAAGAAAACGCTCCAATCAGTCAACCTGCTTGGAGCGTTTTTGTTTGAGTAGGATATTGAGTCGTCATAATACTGCTATCACTTCTGACGGGGTATGGGGAGCGACTGCATGACCATAATGAAACTTGATCACCTTCCTGCGCTTTTCCATTAATCCTTCATTGATCGCAGCATCCAAAATGCGCTTTGGTAAGCGAAAGCGGATCGCGTAGCCTTTCCCCTGGTCTTCACTATACGATTTGAGCGCAAGCAAACTAAAAAGCCGTTCTAGTGTATCTTCCGGCTCTTCTTGATAACGCGTGTCGACTTCCGTTTCCATATCATAATCAGGATGCTCTGAAGGATCCCAAGAAGACTGACGTCGGCGCTTGTCATCACCTTTTACTTTTCGCTCTGCATTGGTTTTGGCCAATGCGACCGTTGGCGTTACAGGCTCTCGGACTTTATTGTCGCGAGCTGCTTGTTCCGTCTGCACATTCACGGATGGGGCGATCAGTGGCACACTTACGTTGGTCGGTGACACAATCATTGCGAACCCTCCTCAGAGTCGCCCAACTCGTCAATATGGCTTAGCTTTATTGGCTAATAAAACCTCACCAGTCTTTATGTCGACCACTTTTTAAACAACTTGAGGTATTTCCGTTCGCACTTGCTCAATCGTGAGCAAACTCTCGGATTTGAACACAAAATTCGTCATGTTCGGTGATAAAAGGCGCATGAGAGGACTGATTAAAAACAAACTGCTGGGTATGAGGCAACTGTTCACTCAAATCGTTAGCTACTTTAATTGGCACCAACCCATCTAAACGGCCATAAAGACGCAACATTGGAACAGAAAGAGACGTCAACGCATCGCGCAGATCCACATCAGCAAGGATGTTTAGCCCAACCAACAGCGATTCAGGGTTTGGCTGAGGGCGCGATAGTACCGCTTGCTTGAGCTGTTTAACATCTTTACGCGCTGATGGGCTGCCCATCGCTTGCAACGCCATAAAGCGCTCAATGGTTAGTGAGAAATCTTCTAGCAACTGAGAGGTGAACGCACTCAGTACATTCGGTTGAATGCCGCGCCACGGTTTTTCTGCGGCAAATTTTGGTGAGCTGGCAACCGTAATCAACTTAGCCACGCGCTCGGGCATATTTAACGCCACATGCGTCGCCACTAAACCTCCGAGGGACCAACCAAGCCAAATCGCTTTCTCTGGCGCACCTTGCACCACCAGGTTAGCAATATGGTCTAAATCTTCGGCATGCGATTCGGCGCTATGCCCGTACCCCGGAAGGTCAACCACATGAACTCGGAAATAAGGTTGAAGAGACTCGACTGTCTGCTGCCATACCGCACCATTCATGCCCCAACCATGAAGTAATACCAAATCTGGTCCCTGACCAAATGACTGCCAGTGTAATTTCGTGCTCATGCTCTCAATCTCTCCCACTTATTTTATTCCCTACGGCTTCAGCCAAGCGTTAGGCTGAGTAAAATATCACCATGAATAAACGCTATGTTATCTCATCACTGGCAAAACATCATGCATCGCGTATTGAGCAGTCAATGCGGCCTGTGTCGGTTCCCTATTCAAACACCAAGCCACACAAATACTCTGCGCTGGTGCGAGCACTGTTTAAAATACCTAACTCCGGTAAAACGATGTCAACGCTGCGGTTTATCATTACAGAAAGAAGAAATGAGTACGGATAGTATTTGTGGTGAATGTCTTTCAAAGCCACCGCCATGGCAAAGGCTATACACGTTAGGCGATTACGACTTTCCCCTTTCACGGGAAGTACAACGCTTTAAAGATCACGGAGAGTCTTGGCATGTAAAAGCATTAACCGAGCAACTGGCACAGCGCATCACCACGCCAGCTCCAATCATTACCAGTGTGCCATTGCACTGGCAGCGTTACCTGCGCCGGGGTTTTAATCAAAGTGATGTTTTAGCCCGACACCTCGCCAAGCAATTGCAGACTAATTTTGATGCGAAGGTCTTTCGTCGAGTAAGGCTCGCCCAATCACAGCGTGGTAATACCAAAACAAGCCGTGAACAAAACTTAAAAGGCGCGTTTATTCTCAATAAGCGCCCTCACTCTTCCCATGTTGCCATCGTCGATGATGTAGTCACCACGGGCAGTACCGTCCGACAATTATGTCATTTACTACTTGAAGTTGGCGTAGAAAGCATCGATATTTACTGCATCTGCAGAACACCTGCTCCTCGTTCTCTCTAGATCGCTTCGCCATGCCTTAGCATCAAAAAGACTAGATCCATACGTCAACAAGAGTAGAATAGCAGCAGTAACCTACAAATTTACTCGGGTATTCGTCGTGTCAAATATTACTATTACAGAAACTGCGCAAACGCATTTCGCTAACCTTTTAGGTCAACAACCTGAAGGCACTAACATTCGTATTTTTGTTGTGAACCCAGGTACACAAAACGCTGAGTGTGGCGTGTCTTACTGCCCACCAGAAGCAGTAGAATCGACCGACACTGAACTCTCTTACAGCGGTTTTTCAGCTTACGTGGATGAGCTGAGCCTGCCGTTCCTTGAAGACGCTGAAATCGATTTTGTTACCGATAAAATGGGCTCTCAGCTAACGCTAAAAGCACCTAACGCTAAAATGCGTAAAGTTGCGGACGACGCACCACTGGTTGAGCGCGTTGAGTACGTTATCCAAACTCAAGTCAACCCACAGCTTGCTGGCCACGGTGGTCACGTAAACTTGGTTGAGATCACTGAAGACGGTGTTGCGATTGTTGCATTTGGTGGCGGTTGTAATGGCTGTTCTATGGTTGACGTAACACTAAAAGAAGGCATCGAGAAAGAACTGCTAAACCAGTTCATTGGTGAACTAACCGCAGTTCGTGATGCTACAGAACATGACCGTGGTGATCACTCTTACTACTAAGAGTAAACACTGTCAGAAAATGGGAGGCTTCGGTCTCCCATTTTTGTATCGATACTGAGGTGATGCTGAGATGCTTAGCTCGACTCGTAAAATCCGCTAGAAACTCAGGCGGAGTTCTCATATATTAAGAATCTTACGCATCTCGTAAACGCCAACGACACCAAGGAGCCAGCGTCATGCCGAAACGAACCCCACCAGAGATACTCTCATGCCAGACGGTTGCAAAATCCAAACTGTTTGCTGTGGAAGCGCTCGACCTTCGTTTTTCCAATGGTGAGCATCGTACTTATGAGCGTATGAAGCCAAGTGGACGAGATGCTGTAATGGTGGTTCCTGTAACAGAACAAGGCGATTTATTACTGGTGCGTGAATACGCCGCTGGAACTGAACGTTACGAGCTAGGTTTCCCAAAAGGGCTGATTGACCCAGGAGAAACACCACACCAAGCTGCGGATCGTGAGTTAAAAGAAGAAATCGGCTTTGGCTGTAATCAGTTAACCCCGTTGAAACAAGTTATCCTCGCGCCATCTTACTTTTCGAGCAAAATGACTCTATTTTTAGGACAGGCGCTTTATCCAGAGAAGCAAGAAGGCGATGAGCCTGAACCACTGGAAATTGTGCGTTGGCCACTTGCGCAAGCCGAAGAGTTATTAACTCACATGGATTTCTGTGAAGCACGAAGCATCACAGCGCTAATGTTGGCACTGAAACACTTACCAAACACCACTCACAAGCATAACCAATAACGGTCATTAGAACCGAATAACACTGTGAGTAAGGACTATCACTTATGCCAATGACAAAAGATCTATCTCACCTACTTCCTCAAGTCATCGAGATTGCCCGCAGTGCTGGGCAAATGATCCTCGAAATATATGAAAAGAAGCAATACGAGGCCTACACCAAAAGTGACGAAACTCCCGTAACAAGTGCGGATATTGCTGCTCACAAGTTCATCACTGAACGCTTGAGTGATCTGACGCCTGACATTCCCGTGTTGTCAGAAGAAGACGCAGACATAAGCTTAGAGCAACGCGCTCAGTGGGAACGTTATTGGTTAGTCGACCCTCTTGATGGTACTCAAGAATTCATCGCTCGCAGTGGTGACTTTGCCACTATTATCGCGTTGGTCGACAACAATCGACCAACCATGGGCGTCGTTTACGGTCCTGTATCTGGCGTGACTTACTACGCTTATAATGGCAAAGGCGCCTGGAAAATTCCCGACATGTCGGACAGCGTCAAAATCCATACACACAAACACGAACAGCCAGAGCAAAGCATCGCAATTGCTATTAGTCGTCGCCAAGACATCAATCGTATTACTAACCGTATGAGCAGCGCCTGGAATTACGACTTAATACCGCTCGGTTCTGCGGCATTGAAAGCATGCCTCGTCGCGGAAGGGGCGGTAGATTGCTATCTCCGACTAGGTCCAACAGGTGAGTGGGACACCGCTGCGACACAATGCATTGTTGAAGAAGCTGGCGGACGTATTCTCAGCACGCAATTAGAACCGCTGTCATATAACGAGCGGGAAACACTAGAAAACCCGAATTTTATTGTTCTTGGTGATGCGGATTTACCTTGGAATGAGATTTTACAACGCAAAGATTAAGCGCCCTATCGGTAAAATTTAGAGCACAAAATTCTAGCAATAGAAAGGCCACGAATATCTTCGTGGCCTTTTCTTTTTGACCTTCTGTACAGCACTTGGAGTATTTGGCCTACTATGTTCCAATTGCCTGTAAAGCTGAACGAAAGAAAACAAATCAATTAAAAATCATGGTTTTAAATTTCCATTCATTCCCAATGTACAGCGAATAGAGGTTTTAGCTTACAATGATCCAAAAGCAAAAAGAGCTGCACAATAGCAGCTCTTTTAAGATATTGGATTTTGTCACGATAGGTTAGAAGCGCCCTTGGTAGTTAAACTCATATTGACCTTGAGCATTCGGCTTACCCAACCATTTCAGTTGCTCCCCCATGCTGGATGGGAACTCTGCACCAGGTTTGAACCACGCTTTGGTTGAGTACCGTTGATTAGGCATCAGTTCAGCGGAAAACGCCGCAGAGACTTGTTTGCTGCTCTGCTCACCAGTTGCCGTCAATACACTATCCTGACAGTTTATATCGGCAATCACAGGACCGAGATCTAAGCTGCCAACGGGGCTTTGAATACCACTGGCATTCCATACTAAAGTGCCTTCACCGTTCTTACACCAAGGCGCAGCATAAGTCGCATGACGAATATTCAGCTCAAGCTGCCCATCAACACCAACAGGCACAGGGAGGCGCGCTTGCTCAACAACTTTTACCGCCGGAATTGAGGCAACTAAGTTTTTGGCATAAGGGCCATCACTTAAGCTATAGCCGACAAAACCGCGCCCACGAACGTCCATTTCACTACCACGACCAAAGCGCACAGCAAACTCAGCTTTACCTGTCAGTAGACTCGACCATTGGAAATCCCAATTAACTTCTCCAAGGTTCTGGCGCTGCCAACGAATACTAGCAGCTTGACCTTGCCATACCGAACCGTTGGCTCCTTGAATGTCCAGGCCTCTCACTGTTGGTGCTTGTTGTAACACCCAAGAGACTGGTAATCCCATTAAAAGACTGACTGAAAAAAAGACGATAAAGATAACAACGTAAAGTACTGCTCGCTTCACCTTAACCTCGCTTAAACTGAAGGCGGTTTACATCGATCATGCCCGCTTGCTCTGTTCGGTCGATATCTAAAAATTCGACTTCAATACCCTGTTGCTCTTTCAAGTAACGTAACCAATCCACTAGTTGATTAAACGCGAGTGGTTTGATCCACACTTGAACGCTCTCATTACGAGGTTGTACGCGAATCAACTCAACTTTATAACGACGAGCTGAAGAAGAAACCAACTGATTCAACGGTTGACTAGAGTAGCTCACACCGCTGCTTTTTCGCAGTGCAGTGATGCCATCCGCTTTATCTTGTACCCAAGCTAGCAACTGTTTTTCGCTATGAATACGTGACTGAGCTAGCTCCGCACGTTGGCTCATTGGCTGTAATAAACCCCAATAAATAATACCGATAACGGCAATAGCGCCACATCCCATGACCAAACGCTGCTCACGCTGCGAGATGCTACTCCACCAAACCTGAGCTTGAGAAATTAAGTTTTTCATCATCACCTCACAAACGCTTCAAAACAAAGCTGCCAACCACAACGTTATCGCTACGGTTCAACTGACCTTGCTCAACATTAAACTTCTCTGCCAATTTCACACGAGCCTGCTCAAAAGGTTGGAAGTCTGAACTACGAGCCTGAATACGTACTTCGCCACGTTGTCCGTCGTATTTAAAGCTAGTGATCTCCAAGTCGCTGACCTGACCAAGCGTCGCGGGTAATGCCGCCAACCATGACAACATTGCCTGCTGACCACTTCCACCAGATAAGCGGCGCTCTTCATCATCCATTTGTCGTTTGAGGTAACTAACGGTAGGAATGCGTCGTTTATTTGGGAACACCTGGCGGAAAATACGCTCACTCTCCTCACGATACGCTTGAGCTTGTGCTTCGTACTTGTGGACCACGAGCAACTGCTGCGCAACCATGACGACGATAAGCACCCCCGCAGCAATGGTGGCTTTTTGCCAGAGCTTCCAGTATTTACCCCAAGAAGATTTCGGCTTGAAGATCCCAGTCAGCAAATTGACTTTGCTTTCTGTCACCCCCTTCGCCAGTAAAGCCATCGTCATTTCTTCTGGTTGCGGCTCCCATATTTCAGGTAACGCAGATTCCGGGACCGAGCTATAGCAATCGAGCTTCCAACCTTCATGATTTTGTAGATAAGAAGAGAGGTAAAGGTCTAACCAAGAAGCGTCGACAACCGCGCCCCCTGTCGCAGAGTGACGAATTAGCCATTGCTCGCCAATCATTGCAGCACAGCTGTGCTCTCCACGAACCGGTAACGCAAGCACATCGGGTAAAATGCGTTTAATAGCGATACCTTGGCTTGAGAAACGTTGCAGTACAGTCTGAATCCAAGCACGTTCAACTGCGCAAATCTGCGCTTTATCCGCTTGTTTACCCAACACGCTAAAGTGCAGGCCATCAACGTCCTGAGCAACTTCGTCTTCCACTAAGTACGGTAACATCGCCTCGAATTGGCGTGTTGCACCAGGTGGTATATCCACTTGCGTCAGGACCACATCATTACTCGCCAACAGCGCCACAACTTGGCGCTGACCAGCATATGAGACCAACTCATCTAAGTGTTCCCACCCGGCGATTTCACCGCTAGCAATCACTTCCTGTTGATCTGTCGACCACACCACCCAAGGAATGGTACTTTGTTGTTCGCTACTCAGCCGAACGGTCAGAAACTCGCTCACTGATCCCTCCAAAACGACGGCGAACTACGGTCACCGTTTCTCTATTTGTACTTTGCAAAAGGCTTCGGATACGTACACGTGATTCATCCACCAACACTTGTGCATCCAATTCAAAAAAGGCGCTATCCACACCCAAATAGCCTTTGGCGTTTTTCTTTACATCTTCACTTAAGCCAGCCATTTCTGACTCTGCTAAAAATTCATCAATGCTATCCCACCCATCAAATGGGCGTTTTTCAATTAGCTGAATCGCATCACTACTGCTTAAGTTTGGTGAGAACATTGCCACCAAAATCGGAGCTTGCTCAACATCAATCGTATTCACGTTTAAACGCCAGTCATCACTTGGTAATGCACAGACCAACGGCTCCAATTTTTGGAAAATTTCACCACTCACCTGATAGACAGCCCGTAACTCGGAAGCATCTGCCATCCAACCATTTGATGCCAAATAGGAAGGCTTCATCGCTTCATATGTGCTGTCTTCAACCCCAGTAGTCGAACGGACAGAGTCATCAGCATCAATGTATTCCCAAGTAGAGTCTGCAATGATTTCTGCTTGATATGGCTCGACATCCAACTCTTCTAATAGGCGCTGCAATACATTCACTAAATATGGTCTTGTAATTTGCTGACCCGTTGGTTGCACACGACTCAATACATTTAGATTAAAGCACGCTTGCTTGTCTCTAATTCGTCCCGCCGCTTGACCATAATCTAACGGATAGACTTGCTCTTTTATCGCCCACGGTTGACTCATATTAATCGTGTCGGTGTCTTTATAACTTTGTTCGATACCCACTTTTGCTAGCGCCTCGACGCCAAGGCTGTACCAGTACGCTTGCTGGTAATTGATTTGATTAGCGCCTCGCTGAAACTGCAAGAACAAACGTTCCGACATGCTGGCGGCAACCGTCGCCATAATCGCCAGCAACATCAACACTATAATCAAAGCAACACCGCGCTGACGGTTAACCATTATTGCTGTCTCCTGAACTTTCCTCTTTCTGACTCAATGTGCCATCAGGAGTGAGATAAGTGCGGGCAATTTCTCCATAGTCTTTGAGAGTGAGAACAACAGAAACCGCTTTCGGCAGCGCTTTTTCTTCAGCCCACTCTTTTTTCCATTGCTTACCATCATAAAAACGCATATCAAATGACTCGACCTGCGTTAGCAATGGAGTAACAGTGCCTTGTTGCCCAACCGGCGTATCAGGATAGTGCCACCATACTCGCTGCAGTGTTTCTTCTTTTAAGCGATAGCCAACCTTGGTTACTTCTCCACGAGGGAACTGCTGCTGAGGGTTGTGCCAACCTAAACGGGCAAACATCAGTCCTTTGGTATCGGAGTCCAACAGGTAATCGGACCAAAAAATTAGCCGGCTAGAAGGCTCTTCACCATTAGTACGCGTTTGACGCATCGCCATTTGACGAAAATCGTTATCCATCATAACCATGGCACGCTGAATTTCGTTTAAGCGTTGGGTTCGTTCTTGTGATAGCGCATTGCTACGCTGTACTTGCGATACCACTTGGTACGCTGCGACACTTAAACTGGCAAAGATGGCAATCGATACCAACACTTCAATAAGTGTAAAACCTTTTACCCTTTGGCGCGTGTTTGCGCGGGGATGATTATTGCGCCACATAGCTTCGTACCGTTAATACAGGGCTCGCGCTTTTCTCTACCGAGACGCTCACATCAAATGCTTTCAGCAATGGCTGCGTCGTGGCGACTGGCGTGACTTTCCAGAACCAAGTGCGTCCTGCCAGCTCTTCTGTGCCGTTTTTCGCTTTGAGTTCTCCGGTATTCAACATCACATTTGCCATCTGATTATCCACAACCATGGCTGCAAACATTTTTTCTTCTAGATAACTGATTGTATTAATATGCTGGCTCACAGAGCGAATGACACTGATGGCAGCGGTAGCGAAAATTGCCAGTGCGACCAATACTTCCAGTAAGGTCATGCCTCTCGTCCGGCGATGACTCAAATTTGGGCGAGCTTGCTTAAAATTGCGCATTCTCATCCTCTTTCACTTCTTCGCCCGGAGCTAATAACAAAATTTGTCCACTTTCTTTGCCAATGACTCGCCAACCGTCATTAAAGGCATCACCATTTTGCGGAAAAAAAGACAGGGTAAATGGCGTGACTTCGGCGCTGGAAAAGATAAACACTTGCGGTGGCTGAATTTTCTTTTCGTCCTCTTCTTCTGCGAACATGTCTTCATCAAAAAGAGAACCTGGTTTGAATAAGCGCTCATCATTATCCCAAGCACCACCTCCGAGCTCGAGTTGTAGCGTAATATCTTCTTCTAGCTTGGTTTTGCTCGGAATCTGCTTTAATTTCAGAGGCTGCCAACCTTCTGAGGTTAAACTCAGTAGAGCGTAGGTCGATTTGGTATCATCCACTCGAACGCCAAAATCTTTACCGCTCAGCACCGCTTCTTCATTGAGCAGCTGTAAACGCTGAAAAAAGCTTTGAGCATACTGTTTGGAAAGATCTTTTTGGCTAGTCGGTAACGTCGAGATCACGGCCACAGCCGTAAGAGATAGCAAAACCAGCACCAATAGAATTTCTATCAATGTAAAACCGTTATGTTTTCGCATTTGTTTCATTAGTGCTGGCTTAGGCTCAATTATTGGAAGTCTTGCATGTTCCAGTTGCCAATATCTGCAGCTGGACCTTCTCCACCCTCTTGGCCATCTGCGCCTAGAGTGAAGATATCGATTGTACCGTTATCACCTGGGCTTAAGTATTGGTACTGGTTGCCCCAAGGGTCATTAGGAAGACGTTTGATGTAACCACCATTACGGTAGTTGCGTGGCTCTGGGTTAGATGGCTTGCTAACCAATGCTTCTAGACCTTGGTCCGTTGTTGGGTAAACGCTGTTATCCAACTTGTACATATCTAGGGCATTTTCCAGCGCTACGATATCCGTAATCGCTTTTTGTTGGTCAGCCTTCTCTTTGTTACCCAATAGGTTTGGAACAACAAAACTTGCCAAAATACCCAGGATAACCACAACAACCATCACTTCTAAAAGTGTAAAACCCTGTTGTTTACTACGCTTAAACTTCATTTTTTTCTCCGAAAGTTAGATTAAAGCCATGCCGTTAGTAGACACGTCTTAATTCGAAATTATCCGCTCATCAAGTTATTCATTTCTAGCATTGGCATCAAGGTCGCCATCACAATGAACAACACTAATCCAGCCATTAATGCAATCAGCGCAGGAGTAAACACACCCAGAGCAATATTGACTGTTGATTCAAAGTTTTGATCTTGGTTATCGGCTGCCCGCGTCAACATGCTCTCTAATTCACCACTTTGCTCACCACTGGCGATCATGTGTAGCATCATTGGTGGAAACAAGCGAGTTTGGTCCAACGCCTTACGCAAACTAGCGCCCTCTCGGACGTTATCCGCTGCAAGCAAGACTTGCTGCTTCACATAACGGTTAGACATAACATCTACCGCAACGCGCATACCCTCGAGAATTGGAATAGCACTGGAAGTACAGATCGAAAGTGTTCGTGCGAATCGTGCGGTATTCAAACCTCGAGAGATCTTACCTATTAGCGGTAAGCTCAAGATTTTTCTGTCCCAAGCTAAGCGAAAGTCTGGCTTTTGCAACGCCAGTTTGAGGCCATAGAAAAGCGCCACCAGCACAACGAAAATAATCAGCCCCCAATCTTGCACAAACTCACTGGCTGCCAGTAAAAATTGCGTCGATTGAGGTAACTCTTGGCCCATCTGAATGATGGGTTCAATGATTTTAGGAACCACTGTCGCCAATAAGAACGAAACGATGACAACCGCGAATACCACCAAAACTACAGGATAAATCATGGCTTGAAGCAATTTAGATCGCATCTTTTGGCGGTTTTCGACATAGTCTGCCAAACGCTCTAATACGGTATCGAGGTGACCTGATTTTTCGCCCGCCGCAACCATAGAGCGGTACAGTTCATCAAACACGTGTGGGTAATCAGCAAAACTGTCGGCGAGCGGATAACCCTCGGTTACTTTCGAGCGAACCGCAGCCAGCATAGAACGAATTCTCGGCTTTTCAGCCTGCTCAGAGACCGCGCGCAAACATTCTTCCAGAGGCATGCCTGATTGGACTAACGTGGACAATTGACGTGTGATGAGTGCCAGCTCAGATGTTGAGATGCCGCGCTTAAAGCTGACTGAGCCTGAAGACTTAGCCGATTTAGCTTTCGTCTCAACCACTTCAATCGGGATCATCCCTTGCTCTTTGAGTCGCTGGCGCACTTGTCGGGCGTTGTCCCCTTCTATCGTGCCTTTTTTATGCTTGCCTTTTGCATCTAGCGCTTTGTACTCAAATGCCGCCATTAGGTTTCCTTCGTCACTCGCATCACTTCTTCAAGTGACGTAATACCACGACGTACTTTGCTTAGACCATCACTGCGAATACTTGGCGTATGGGCGCGAACGGCTCTCTCAATTTCTTGCTCACCAGACTCTCGGTGAATCAATTCTTGCACTTGCTCATCGACCATAATGAGCTCGTGGATACCTGTTCGACCTCGGTAACCTTTTTGGTTACACGCTTCGCAGCCTTTAGCACGGTGTAGCTCTAGTGGTTCATGCGCTTCCATACCAAACAGTTTCTTCTGTTCAGCATCGGCTTCATACGGCTCTTTACAGCTTGGACAAAGCGTTCGAACTAAGCGCTGCGCTAGCACCCCTAATAACGAAGAAGAAATAAGGAATGGCTCAATACCCATATCACGTAGACGCGTAATCGCACCCACTGCGGTGTTGGTGTGGAGAGTAGACATTACCAAGTGACCCGTTAAGGACGCTTGCACTGCAATTTGTGCGGTTTCTAAGTCACGGATCTCACCGACCATCACCACATCCGGGTCCTGACGCAGAATGGCACGCAAACCACGCGCAAAAGTCATGTCGACCTTTGGGTTCACCTGAGTTTGACCGATGCCATCAATATCAAATTCGATCGGGTCTTCAACCGTTAGAATGTTGCGCTCGTTGCTATTGATCTCTTGCAAGCCAGCATACAAGGTGGTGGATTTACCAGAACCTGTCGGGCCCGTCACCAAGATGATACCGTGAGGGCGGCCAATCAAGTGACGGAAGTTGTCATGCACTGAAGGTGTCATGCCCAAACTATGTAAATCAAGACGAGTCGCGTTTTTATCCAACAAACGCATTACCACGCGCTCACCATGTGAGGACGGCATCGTAGATACACGCACGTCCACCGCACGACCACCGATACGCAACGAAATACGGCCATCTTGAGGCACACGCTTTTCTGCGATATCTAGTTTAGCCATAACCTTCACACGAGAAACTAGCAAAGGCGCTAGCTTACGGCTTGGAGTCAGGACTTCACGCAATACGCCATCGACACGGAAACGAATCGAAAGGGTTTTCTCGAACGTCTCAATATGAATATCCGAAGCACCTTCTTTGATCGCTTCGCCCAACATGGCGTTGATCAATTTGATGATTGGCGCATCGTCTTCCGATTCTAATAAGTCTTCATCGTGCGGCAGTTCTTCAGCCAAAGAGAAGAAATCATCGCTATCAGCACCAATATCTTCCATCAACTGACGCGCTTCAGACGAGTCACGTTGATATGCTTCGGTCAGCTTTTTATCAAAGGCTTCTTTATCGATAGGTTGTGGTACGAAGCTTTTCTTTAATACACGACGGACTTCAACCAGAGCCGCAGGGTTAAGCGGCTCGACATAGTAAAGAATAGGTGGACGCTCAGGATGCTCTGTCTCCAGCACCAGTTTAAAGCGGTTGGCAAAACTGAATGGCAGACGACGCATACTTGGCGCTGTGTCTAACATATCAACCATTAGTTGTTTTCCATTTGATCAATAAACGCTTGAATCTCTGTTGGGTGCTGACGCTCCTGGCCAAAGGCAGGCATAACCGGGATCTTCTCGTCAGCCATCAACTTCAACCCTTGATCCGCTTTGTAAAGCTGTTCTGCGCGAATAAAGTTGTATTTACGCTGCGTAATACCGTCGGCCGTCACACCATCGCGAATAATCGTCGGCTTGATGAACACCATCAAGTTACGTTTTTCTGTTTGCGTGCTAGTTGACTTGAACAGATGGCCAAGTACCGGAATGTCACCCAATAGCGGCACTTTGGACTCACTTTCAAGTGCGCGTTCATCGACCAAACCACCAAGAACCAACATCTGACCATCTTGGATCATGACAGAGGTGTTTAACTGTCGTTTAGCAAAGCGAACGTCAACCGCACCGTTTGCGCCTAATACGTTGGAAACTTCTTGTTCAATGTTTAACTGTACAGAGTCACCTTCGTTAATTTGTGGCACTACTTTGAGTTTGATACCGACTTCTTTACGGTCAACCGTTTGGAATGGATTGTCGTTGTTTGAGCCAGCCGTAGAGCCCGTAATAACCGGAACCTCTTCACCCACAATAAATGATGCTTCGCCATTATCCATTACGGTAATACTCGGCGAAGATAGAATGTTTGAGTTGGAGTCAGAAGCAACAGCACTAATTAGCGCTGTCCAGTCACCCATGACAATACTCATTGCCGCACCATTTACTCCGCTAAGTGCTGACGCTAGCGTAGAGTAGTCACCTGATTCAGTAACATCATATGGCGTTCGTTCGCCATTAGAGTTGGTATAGTATTCAGTTCGGGTTTGATCTTTTGCTTCTTCTAGACCAACCATCACCTGACCAATCGGGGCTCCTGAGTTACCGTACTGAATTACAGCACCCGTTTCTAATGAACCCCACTGAACACCTAGGTTAATACCATCACCTTCAGACATTTCGACAATTAACGCTTCAATAAGAACCTGAGCACGACGAATATCGAGTTGAGAAATGACGTCTTGTAATGCCATCATAATATCTGGTGGCGCTGTTAAAACTAACGAGTTAGTTGCAGCGTGAGCAGCAATGACGACCTCACCACGCGATGCACCTGATGTTTTCTGACCGGCTTGCTTTTCAGCTTGCAGGTTATCGGAAACACCTTTCAATACATCCACCAAGTCTTCAGCTTTCGCATTTTTCAGGTACACGACTCGGTTGTTACCTTTTGTCGCCATTTCAACATCAAGTTGACGAATTAAACGTTTCAAGCGGGCTCTTACTTTTGGATCACCAGAAATTAAAATCGCGTTAGTACGTTCATCGGCCACAATTTTAGGTTCAAGGAACTCTGGCGTGCTTTTCTGATTCGCACTTTTATTCAGTGCTTCGACAATGCGTACCATTTCAGCAGCAGATGCATTACGCAGCTCCACCAATTCAATTTCTTTATCACCGGCTTGGTCAACACGCTTGATGATCTCTGCTAAGCGATTCACTACTGCCGCACGACCAGTGATCAAGATAATATTCGCTGGATCATAATGAACCACGTTACCGGCACCGGCGTTATCAATCAGCTGACGAAGTAGAGGAGACAACTCTCGAACCGACACATTACGCACCGCGACAACTCGAGTGATAACACTATCGCCTTGCGCGCTGCCATCACCTAACACAGGGATTGCTGAGGTTTTTGAGTCTTTTGCTTTGATAACCTTAAGTACCCCATTGTCCATTTCTACGACTGCGTAACCGTATACTTCAAGGACATTAAGGAAAAAGCTGTAGTATTGCTCTTCGTTAAGAACGTCATAGCTGCGGACATCGATTTTACCGCGTACTGAAGGATCAACAATGATGGTCTTTTCGAGGTTACGACCCACTATGTTGATGAATTCTTGAATATCAGTGCCTTTAAAGCTCGCACTAAATTCGTTTGCCATTGCACCTGGTACGCAGAGTAAACTTCCTGCTAGTAGCCAAGCACTTTTGCTGAACCAATGTTTCACGTATGTCTCCCTGAACTTACGCCGGTTGCCTAAGTCTTACAATTGGATATAGATATCGTACTGTTGGCCGTCTCGCTCAACAGTTAAATTTAATTCTTGCGGATCGCTCATCACTTGCATCAGTTGTACTGAAGAAGACGGGTCACTTAAATCGATCCCGTTCAGTTGAACCGCAATATCGCCAGGTTGTAGCCCTACATCATTAAATAATGCGGCATCACGACCAGGTGATACTCGATAACCAACAATGTCTCCGTCTTTTTTGACGGGTGAAATGGTGATGTATTTAAAAACGCTTTGTGGATCTTTCGCAATTTCCTCGCGGATTTGCTCTAATTTCTCTCCAACGTCAGACGTCGCTGCTTCTGCTCGCTGAGCTTGCGCCCTAGCTACCTGCGGCGATTCAGATAGCTTCTTATATTCTATACCTTCCATCATTAAGGTCTCGTCTCGACCTTGGTTATCAATGATGACGCGATCCACCAATACCGCTTTTAGTGTCGCACGTGTCCCTTCGATTTCTTCACCCAAACCGTACGTAGCTTGCTTACCTCGGTTAGCAATAACAGCAAGGCTGGTGTTGGCATCACTACTTGCAACCGCACCGACCAGCGTAAGGTTAAGGCGCGTCTTAGGGGCGTCTTTAACAATAGGCTGTTCTACAACCGCCGCTTTTTGCTCAGTGTATTTACCGAATAGGTTGGCATTCTGAAGGGCATTAAAATCTATCGCGTCGCCTTTATTGCTCGCAGCAACGCTACTCGCCGATGGACGCCATTGCGGCACTTCCGACGATTGAGGTATGGCTAACCACACAATTTTGCCAAGTATCCATCCGGTTATCGCAATAAACAGACAGGTAAGCAACAAGCTAAGTTTGGCTTGAATGGTATAATGATTGGACTTGATCTGAGCCAGTAGCGGTCTGCTTGATAATCCTGCACTTAGCTCTAAACGTTTCACTGAATGGATTCCTTTATTCTAACGTCCGTCATTTAAGCTATAACGATAGCTATCGACTTTAAATTGCTAAATTTGCAATAAAATTATTACTCAACAAAGAGCAGTGAACTATATCACAAGTTGTCTTTCATACCTTTTTCTTATGCAGTTTTTGCCAACTCCCTTGAAAAAAATACGCCTTGACTCCATCTGTAGGTGAATAATCCATCACTCATTGCTGTATTCGGGCAGTGATTAGATAGCGTAGTGTTCTATGAGTTCCCTAAATGAAGCCGTTAGGCTAGATAAATGGCTATGGGCCGCAAGATTTTACAAAACCCGCTCCATCGCGCGTAACATGGTCGATGGCGGTAAAGTCCACTATAATGGCCAACGAAGCAAGCCGAGTAAAATCGTTGAAGTGGGCGCTGAAGTCAGACTTCGTCAAGGCAACGAAGAAAAAATCGTGATAATCGAACAAATCTCAGATCAACGCCGAGGCGCTCCCATCGCACAAACCTTATATCGCGAAACCAATGAGAGTATCGCGAAACGTGAGGAACACGCGACTCAACGTAAGCTTAATGCCCACAACCCAAGTCCGGAACGCCGCCCAGATAAAAAGCAGCGCCGAGACATCATTAAGTTCAAACACCAATAAAAGCCGGAATTACCAACGAGGAAAGCACTCCATGGCAAATAATGTTTTAAACCGCTACCTATTCGAAGATCTTTCAGTACGTGGCGAGTTGGTACAATTGGATGAAGCGTACCAACGTGTTATCTCCAGCAAGGAATATCCGGCAGCAATAGAGAAACTGCTGGGTGAGCTACTCGTTTCAACTACTCTTTTAACTGCCACTCTTAAGTTCGAAGGTTCGATCACCATCCAGCTACAAGGCGACGGTCCTGTGTCTCTTGCCGTTATCAACGGTGACCATAACCAACGTGTTCGTGGCGTAGCTCGCTGGGAAGGCGATGTTGCCGATGACGCAAATATTCACGATCTAATGGGTAAGGGCTACCTTGTGATCACCATCGAACCGAAAAACGGCGAGCGTTACCAAGGCGTCGTTGGACTAGAAGGTGACACTTTAGCAGAAGTGCTAGAAGGCTACTTTGCAAACTCAGAGCAGTTAAAAACGCGCCTATGGATCCGCACTGGTGAGCATGAGGGCAAAGCACACGCAGCAGGTATGTTGATTCAAGTGATCCCTGACGGCACTGGCTCTCCAGATGATTTCGAACATCTAGAGCAGCTCACTGATACAGTAAAAGATGAAGAATTGTTTGGTTTAGAAGCGAACGAGTTATTGTATCGACTATATAACCAAGACAAAGTACGTCTGTACGAGCCGCAACCTGTCGAGTTCCATTGTGGCTGTTCTCGTGAGCGTAGCGGTGCAGCAATCATCACCGTTGAGAAAGCTGAAATTTATGACATTTTGGCAGAAGTTGGATCAGTTTCTTTACATTGTGATTACTGTGGCACAACTTATACGTTCGACGAATCTGAAGTCACTGAACTGTATGCACAAGCTTCTACGGACAAGAAAACCCTGCATTAATTTACATAGCTTATCAAGCACGTAATTTACCCTACAAAAGGCCAGCTTAATGCTGGCCTTTTTGTGATCAACCCCTCGTAATAACTAGCCTCAAGCGTAATAAAACAACTGCTTAATTTTAAACAATTAATAATGATTTTGCCCTAGCGCAAAGGATTGCGTGCACGATAGACTATTCCCACCAATATGTGACGGGTTACCTAAAACCTTATTGAAATCATGGGCAAATTTTGAGCTATCTCCCTGTTTTCTCCCCGCCCCGTTGCTAGCATGGTGAGCAGATTAAAATTAAAACATTCTTACAAAATCCCTACAAAATCCTTATAAGGAGCACCTATGACCGTTATGGAACATACTAAGGCTGCAACACTTGATCTAACCAAGCACGGACTGCATAACGTAAAAGAGGTTATTCGCAACCCAAGCTACGAAATGTTGTTTGAGGAAGAAACGCGTGAAGACCTAACCGGTTATGAGCGCGGCGTGGTTACTGAACTAGGTGCGGTTGCCGTTGACACTGGCATCTTTACTGGTCGCTCACCAAAAGATAAATACATCGTCAAAGACGCTACGACAGAAGAACATATGTGGTGGACGTCTGATCAAGTGAAAAATGATAACAAGCCAATCACTCCTGAAGTGTGGGACGAGCTAAAAGAACTGGTCACAAACCAGCTTTCTAACAAACGCTTGTTTGTTGTTGACGGTTACTGTGGTGCAAACCCAGATACACGTTTGAGCATTCGTGTTATCACAGAAGTCGCATGGCAAGCGCACTTCGTTAAAAACATGTTTATTCGCCCGACAGAAGAAGAGTTAGCGACATTTGAACCAGACTTCGTAGTAATGAATGGCGCAAAATGCACTAATCCAAAATGGGAAGAGCAAGGCCTGAACTCAGAAAACTTCACCGTATTTAACCTAACTGAGCGCATGCAACTTATCGGTGGTACTTGGTACGGCGGTGAAATGAAGAAAGGTATGTTCGCCATGATGAACTACTTCCTTCCACTAAAAGACATCGCATCAATGCACTGTAGCGCTAACATGGGCAAAGATGGCGATGTAGCGGTATTCTTCGGTCTATCTGGTACGGGTAAAACGACCCTGTCGACTGATCCTAAACGTGCGCTAATTGGTGATGATGAGCACGGCTGGGATGATGACGGTGTCTTCAACTTCGAAGGTGGTTGTTACGCAAAAACCATCAAACTTTCGAAAGAAGCGGAGCCGGACATCTACAACGCAATTCGTCGTGATGCACTGCTAGAAAACGTAACAGTACGTGGCGATGGCTCTATCGACTTTGATGATGGTTCGAAAACAGAAAACACACGTGTTTCTTACCCTATCTACCATATCGATAATATCGTTAAGCCAGTATCAAAAGGCGGTCACGCAAATAAAGTGATCTTCCTATCAGCCGATGCATTTGGCGTACTGCCTCCAGTATCTAAATTGACACCTGAGCAAACTAAGTACCACTTCCTGTCTGGCTTTACCGCCAAACTAGCGGGAACAGAGCGCGGTATTACTGAGCCAACACCAACTTTCTCTGCTTGTTTCGGCGCGGCGTTCCTAACGCTTCACCCAACTAAATACGCAGAAGTACTGGTTAAACGCATGGAAGCAGCGGGCGCTGAGGCTTACCTAGTGAATACTGGTTGGAACGGCACTGGCAAACGTATCTCTATTCAAGATACACGCGGAATTATTGATGCCATTCTTGATGGTTCGATTGAAGATGCACCAACTAAGCACATTCCTATCTTCAATCTTGAAGTACCAACGTCACTACCAGGTGTGGATCCAAGCATTCTAGACCCTCGCGACACGTACGTTGACCCACTTCAGTGGGAAAGCAAAGCGAAAGATTTAGCAGCGCGCTTTATCAATAACTTTGATAAGTACACAGACAACGCTGAAGGTAAATCTCTGGTTGCGGCTGGTCCTCAGATTGATTAAATCGAGTAACAGCGACGTCGCGTAAACTCAGTGAAAAGTTGGCATTAACTTATCACCTTTACGTAGGCCAAGTTACAAAAATTGCTTCAAGCCCCTCTTTTGAGGGGCTTTTTATTGAATACCACAGAATATTGATACAAGCTAAAGCCTATCTAGTTTTATTTAATAACACACGTAGGTTCTAGCAAAGATGAAAACAGCGCGTCGAGTTCTACTTCTGTTACTGGTTATCTTAGTTACCATTCCGGCCGCTACGATTGCGCTGCTAACAACATCTTACGCGGACGCAACCTGGCGCTTGCTGTCAAACACCTTTTCTCTTCCCTTCCGGGCCGAAAGCGTGCGTTATGGCTTTCCCTATCACCTAACTTTACAACGCGTGAACACCAGCGGAGACGATGCGTCTTACATCGAGCAAGTCGATTTATGGATGAATCCCGATGTTTATCGCGATGGTAAATGGATCGTTGATAGTTTATTGATTGATGGTATGAGCTTGCAGTATGGCGCACCAAAGCTCCCACCTTTAGACAACGTTTTATTCCATCAAATCGCGCTCAAAAATATTGATTACGCCGACGAGCAGTTCTCTGCCAATGGCATTGACCTTCAAATTCAATCACCACAATGGAATGGTCAATTAATACCATATGGCGAAGTTCAACTTGCGGCCGACCAACTCTATTGGAATGGCGAAGCCTTTAATCAAGTCTTAGTCGATATAGACTACAAACCGCAAGACAGTACGCTTTATGGCACCTCTTTTAACTGGCGTAACAGTCAAATATCTGGGCAAGGGGAGCAGTATCCTCAAGGCTGGTCTTTAGTAAATGTGACCATCAACAAGCTGAAACTGAGTAATACGCAGCGCCAATCACTGCTTGCAAAACCTTGGCACGATCTACCATTTAGCATTAATCATATTAATAGCTTAGATTTGCTTAACGCCGATATTGAATGGGGCGACTGGCACTGGCAGAACTTGGATCTTTCTGTGGAAAACGCCACACTGCCACTGTCTCTCTGGAAGACAAAAGCTCAAGTGTCATTGCAGGCGGATAGCGTTCGATTCCAGCAGCAAACCGCAATAGAGCCACGTTTGAGTGCCGCTATCGAGCCAGGAGTAATCCAGCTCAACGAGCTCAGCTTAGATTGGCAGCAAGGTCGAGTGCAAGTTTCTGGATTGTTCACGCCAACACAATGGAAGCTCAAAGAAGCCTCTATTCAAGGCCTCAAGTGGGCAACACAGCCAGAAGACAACCTAAATTGGTGGCACGCCGCCACCAGCGAGTTAGAGCATGTTGCAATCGAACGACTCGACATTGAGCGCAGCCAAATTATCCAGCTATCTCACGAACCTTATTGGCAACTTTCCGGTTTAAATATCGAAGGGCAACAGCTTGATATTAAACAGTCGGCTCAACGTTGGGGCCTTTGGCAAGGCGAATTGGAAGTCAGCGTTGTCAACGCCAGCTATGACCAAATACTCACGTCTCACGCAGCACTTGCCATGCAAAGCAAAGATGGCTTTTGGCAATTGACTCGCCTTTTTGCGCCACTCGAGCAAGGCTACGTAGAAGGCATCGGACAAATAGATTTGAGTACCCCGAGCCAACCTTGGGCGCTCAACGTCAATGCTGATGGTATTCCCTTATCGCTCTTCCACGATTATTTTTTACCCGACACACTGGCTATTGATGGTTTTTCCGATCTCAGCCTCGATCTACAAGGGTTGTCAGGTGATCGCAACATGCTGGCCTACAGCTTGTCGGGTGAAGTGGAAGCCAACCTCCGAGATACCCGCTTGAAGTCCCAAGCGGATCATTCGCTCAAAGCCATTACCTTAAGTCCACTGCGTTTAAGCGCGCAACGAGGGGAAGTTGCCATAAAGCCGGTCATCATCTCAGGAAAAGCCATAAGTGGTAAGGTTTGGGGAACATTTGATATGGCCAACAACCCGCTAAGTGGCATTACTTATCAATTGGAAGAGTCGTGCGGAAACATTGAAGGCGATCTACTAAGTGGTGAAACCCACCGTAATGAGTGCGTGAACGCATCAAAACTGGCCGAGCCTACTGATATTGAGACTCCACTGAAAAATGAGCCTTCCATCGAGCAACCTATCGTGATTGATAACATCCATTTGGAGACTCAAGAGGAAGAGCTTTACGAAGAAGTTATCGAAGAAGATGAAGTACCCGACACGAATTCCGCAGCAGAACAAACCCTCTCACCGACAGAGCAAGAAGGTGAAACAGATAAGCGCCCAGCAGATCAGTCGGCGCTTACCCCATCAGCAACTGAGTAACTGCGAGTAGTTCGGTATCAGCATATAGGTACCGACAAAATCCACAGCTGGCGTGTCACCACTATAAATCACTACGTGAATAACGATGCGTGCTTTGCGTCCCGACTCCAATCGGTCTAGGTCACCACTGATCCCATCCAACGAAGTACTCGCCACGGGGTTTTGTTCGACTGGTTGACGATAACGAATAGAGCTATCGGCCAACACAATATCACCGTGCAACCCACGCTCTTTAAGCAGCAGCCACGTCATCCCCCACCCTGTCAGGGTTGCTAAGGTAAAAGCTGACCCGGCGAACATGGTGTTATGCGGATTAAGGTTAGGATTAAGCTGCGCACAGCATTCAAACTGGTAACCCGTGTACTGGTTAATTTTGATCCCCATTTTGTCGCTAATTGGGATTTGTTGCTCCCAGCGCTGTTGAAGCTCAGTACACCATTCAGGGCGACGTAACACATTGGCCATCGGATCCAGTTGCTTCACCATTTGCTGATGGCGCACAGGGCCACGCTCATCGGTTAGCTCGCCTCGACGCTCAAAGCCATTTTTTTCATAAAAGGCGATGGCATCTTCACGGGCATTACACACCAAGCGTTTCGCTCCTTCTTGGCGCGCTAACGACTCTAGTGCAACCAAAACCAGCGAACCCATTCCTTTGCTACGGCGATTATTTTTAACCGCCATGTAGCGGATCTGGCCATCATTATCCGGTGTAATGTATAAACGGCCAATCGCCATAGGACGACCTCGTCCATCAACAATCATGCGGTGATGGCTCATTTCGTCGTATTCATCGCGCTCTGAGCCGATCGGCATACGCCATGGCTCGCGAAGCAGTTGCCAGCGAAACTGATAATACTTGTTTATCTGATTATCGGTTTTGGGAGTAATGAGTTTGAACATATCAATCCTTTGAAAGCACAACACTAATCAGTGTCGGAAAAATTACTCCAAGCCAATTCCATGAGCTTGGAGTTAAAGCTTAGACTATGGCGCCTGTGTTACCAGATTAGACCTGCAACCAAAACGTCACTGGACCGTCATTCACCAAGGACACTTTCATATCGGCAGCGAAGCGGCCACGCTGTGTGGGTAAGACTTCTTCACACAAGTCAGAAAAGTAATCATACAAGCGCTCTGCATCAACAGGATGCGCACCGCGAGAAAAGCCAGCTCGCGTGCCTTTTTTTGTATCCGCAGGCAGCGTAAATTGAGAAACCACCAGCACTTTACCTTCCACCTGTTTAACGTTCAGGTTCATCTTGCCTTCGTCATCTTCGAACACACGGTAGGTTGTAACACGCTCCATTAAACGCTTTGCTTTGGCTTCATCATCGTCCTTCTCTACGCCCAATAAGACCAGCAGACCACGATCAATTTCTCCTACGACTTCACCATCCACACGGACGGCTGCTTCACTGACTCGTTGAATTAGCGCTATCACTACTCTCGCTTCCTTCATCTGTTAACTGAGATTCAGCGGTCGAGTGTATCATGTCTAAATCTTCACTCCAGTGCTCTCGCTCACCAAGCGCAGCCGTAACTTCCGCCCCCAATAATACGATCATCCAGCATAAATACACCCAAACAAATAAGATAGGAATCGCCGCTAACGCGCCGTAGATGAGCTGATAAGACGGAAACTGAGTGATGTAGAGTGCAAAGCCTTTTTTACTTAACTCGAACAGTATCGCGGCGACTGCTGCCCCCATGGCACCATGAGCGAGGTGTACTTTTTTATTCGGCACTAGAATATACAAACCAAGAAAAGCAAAAAAGGACAGCAACAACGGTAGCCAACGCAGAAATAAATTAAACGCACCAGATAATGTCTCGTTCTCTAAAATTTGCAGCGAAGTCACGTACGACGTCGCCGCAATACTCGCACCGACCATGATAGGCCCTAACGTGAGTACCATCCAATACATAGAGAATGAAAAGACTAAACGGCGCTTGTCTTTAACTCGCCAAATGTAGTTTAAGTTCTTATCAATGTTGGAAATCAGCATGACCGCTGCGATGAATAAAAACCCACCGCCAACCGCGCTCATTTTGCCCGTATTCGCCACAAATTCCTGTAATGCCGTATGTACAGCTTCTCCAGAAGCCGGCACAAAATTCTCAATAATGTAGCCTTGCAGCACCTCACCAACGTTCGCAAAAACGGGAAATTTCGACAATATTGATAACAATACCGTCAGCATTGGCACGATGGATAACAAGGTAATGTAGGCAAGATAGCCCGCGTTCACATTCACACGGTCATGCGTTAATCGCTTAAGAAGATACTTAAAAAACGCGACGCAACTTGGCAGTAGATTGATTAATCTCGCCTTGTAACTCTCTGATAACTGGTTCATAGTTCATCCCATAATTAGCGCCGAGGACATAAGAATGCCTTATTTATTAGCAATTGTACTATCAATTTTCACTTTAACAGGGTGTCAATCTGCTTATTACTCAGCAATGGAGCAGGTTGGGTATCATAAACGAGATATTATGGTCGACCGCGTCGAAGATGCCAAAGAATCTCAACAAGATGCACAAGAAGAATTCACCAGTGCACTTGAAGCCTTATCTGCGATCACCAACTTTGATGGTGGTGAGCTAGAAAATGTCTACAACAACATCAATGACAAATACGAAGATAGCGAAAAAGCGGCTCAAGACGTACGTGACCGTATTGCTGCGATTGAAGACGTATCCGGCGCACTGTTTGATGAGTGGCAAGATGAGCTAGAGCTGTACTCGAGTGCGAAACTGCGTCGTTCAAGCGAGCAAAAGCTACGTGAAACCAAAGCCTCGTACAAAACCATGCTTAGCGCTATGAAGCGTGCAGAGAAAAAGATGACACCGGTACTGGACACGCTGCGTGACAACACGTTGTACTTAAAACACAACCTTAACGCCAGTGCGATTGGTTCTTTGCAAGGTGAGTTCTCCAGCTTAGAGAAAGACATTCAGTTTGCGATCAAACAAATGAACGAAGCGATTGCAGAGTCCGATAAATTCCTACAAAAGCTCAATCAAAAGTAAATGATTTAGACCTCCTCCTAGTGAGGAGGTTTTAGTCGGCGACCTCACCGAGTAAACCGATGACTCTTCGAACAAAGCCTACTCTCTCTGGCACAGTTCCCCATGGTACTTCTACCACTTCATAACCCAACTCAGTGTAGACACTCAATAACGACTGATGAATCTCCAATGCTTCTTCAAAGCTGTGCGGACGCACTTCATCTTGTACGTAAATGGATGCTTCAGGTCGACAAGTAAACACCTGACTATGATACCCAGCGCTTTCGGTTAAGAAAGCTTGATCAACCTTACAGCCGCCCACTTGCAGGTATGCAATGATGTCGGGGATGGCGCGATCAACAAACGCAACATCATGACAACGCGCATCACTCTTTTGCTTGTCCATCAACCCAAGGCATAACTTGGCAAACTCAGGTAAATTCGTCCACGGCAAAATACCATTTTCTAACTGGCTTTGCTGCTCAATCAAGTCGCGAGACCCTTCAGGAAACGTGGCGTAACCACACGCGTCTAGCGCATTCAGCAGTGTTGTTTTTCCCGCACCTGGCCCACCGGTGATAATAATCGGGTTCATATTCAACTCCAGAAAGTAAATTACCACCTTCTAAAGAAGGTGGCTTTGTGTGAGCCCCCTAAAAGGGGGCCTTTGTTTAGTCCAGCGCC